>JBLHNZ010000020.1:0-18857 GCA_047623245.1 Oceanicoccus sp.
TTTTGTTCCGCATTCTAATGTTAAAATTTGTACAGTCCGGTCTAAATCGAACGCAGTATAACTAGGCACGCTTAGGTCAGTATTCGCCGCAGTGTCTGGTTGACCCGTAAATACTTCACTGGATTAAGCTGCACTGCCACCTACGGCCAGTTTTTCCGTCATTTGACAACGCAGCTGAGCAAAGACACTTTTTTCGGCGAAGTTAGCCAACGGCTTGTTTATGTTTCCCTCACTGTAAGATTCTGTGATTTTTGAGCCCATAAGCGCCGCAGAAAATGTGTGCTGACTTTATCCGTTAGGTTTCCAAACAAGCTCATTTCAATCCCCTTCGCCTCATTCTCACCACGGTTAAGGAAACCATTAGCCGCATAATCAAAACCCCGCTCACTTCCATTACATTGCTTTTGGTAATTTGGAACACCGCCGCCGTCGCCAACAGCTGTTCATCGAGAAGATCCCACTTAGCCCCCAACTCGAAATTCTGTGTATTTTCAGGCTCACTATCTTCTACAATACTGACATCTCCCCACAAACCACCGTATCTACAACTTCCACCCACATCAGATTCCCCGCCGTTAGTATTGGATGCAGCGCTAAAGGTAGCGTAAACATTACCGTTATCAGTCAGTTCATAAACCGCACCGACATGACCATTCCACAACGTATCGCTGTAGGCCCAATTGTTGACGTCATCCGAATTTCTCACTGCTACCTTGTTAGAGTAATCAAAGTAATGTGCACGCACGCCGGCAAACACAGAGAAACTGTCAGTGATATCAACGGTATCCATAAACGATAGGGAAATGGTTTCAGCGCTGTGATCCGAGTCAACATCGCTATTAATACGCTGATTAGCGTCCAGGTTATATCGCTGGAAGCTATCGGTAAACACTCCCGCCGTGACTTTAGTGAATTCATATTCGCTGCTGGCCTGCTCAGCAATACTGTTAACGGCACCATCCATAGACACGCACCCAGCAAACGTTGAGCTGGGACCTATTGATATTTCGATCTGGTCAGCAGCAAAACTTTCACGGGAGGTCATGCCGGGGTCGCGTAAACCATCGATGACACATAGGAGCGCCTTGTGGCCACGGTTCACATAACGGCCGCCAAAGGCATTGCCGTTTTCGCCTGTACCCAAAGTAATGCACGGGCGCGCAGCCAATAAATCGCGGAAATCGGTGTCACCGGGTTCTTCAATCTCGATATGGGTTAGCACGCTAATCGTCTGAGGCGTTTCTGCCAGTGATTTAACGTGACGCGAATCACCTGCTATTCTCGCTTTGTAGGGCGCGCCTTTTTCAGCATACGGGTTAGAGTCCAAAGTGCGTTCTTCTATTCGCATGGCATCCAACATAATAGGGTCTTCGGCTTGCACAATAGCTCCAGTACTCAGCAATAGAACAGGCATCGGTAAAACCAGCGTCGTTTTACTGCCGATAAAACTTTTCTTACGCAAGCTCAGCGGAACCGCGAGTATTGTTGACCTTTTCATACATTACTCCTTTTTACTCTAGCAACTGTACTGCCACTACAATTTAGTTAATGGGTTATTAGGGAATATTCAATGGGAATCACCAACGTCAAACGCTCACGATTCAAGGTATTTCCGCACGAGGGCACTAGCGTCTGATCGAGCTATTCTAGCGTTAGTGTCTTTCCGTCAACTGATAAATTGCCGTAGGCGCTGAAGTACAAATCGGTTCTTTCAATCGTCGTGGGAATTCCAGCGTCACCTTCGGGAGGCACAATATCCGCGGGCAAGCTGCTTTGGATTTGACTAGAGATCATAAAAAATCAGCAGCAAGAAAACGATGTTGATCGCTGGAATCAGGTTGTCGTCAGAAAACGTTGTGCAGGCTGCTTCATTAGACCCACTGCAAGATCTCCTTAACCTAAAGCGGCCCAATAGATACCTGAGTAAAACCTACCTTATCGAGATGAATAAGTACGGACACAATCGTTTGAACCTGTGCCTGTTCACTAGCAGATATCAACAGTGGCTTATTGAGATCAAAGGAATGAACTAACGCCTGATCACTTAACGACAGAAGCTCGCCCCACCGCTGTAAATCTGCATTGATTGTCAATCCCACACGCTGTGGTGGAGCTGGCTCAGCTAAGCGACTTATCACCGGACTGGCAAGTGATAATCGTTGCTGATGCGCAAACGAAGAGGTAAGCATAGAAACAGCAGCAGAATAAAAACCACATCTACCTACAAGGTCAGCCCTACACCGCGACGCCGAGTAGTTACATACAAGGTGCTCACGGCTAGTTCGCATTCGCTAGTTTAAAGGGACGTGACTGACCAAGACACCGCGCACGCTCTGGAAATATACGGCCCAGATCGTCCTCATTCTGACTCGCCTGTACTTCAGTAAGCCTCTCGAACAGGCTGTGATCCATGGAAACAGGAATGGCGACGGAAACACCGATTGCGGTGGTGAAAAACGCCTGCCATACCCCTCCGGAAAGCACCGATAGATTGACCTGACTGCCGGCAGCCGCCATCTCCTGAAAAACCTAAATCATACACAATACCCTTCCAAGCAATTCTAACAGCGGCGAAATGGCAGCAATCACATCCAGTATGCGTAAGTATGAAAGGCAGCATTTTATCGTAGTCTTAGCTAGTCGGTAAGCCTCGACCCGCGCTTGCCGGCTGCTCAAAGGCATATCTTTTATTATCAATAAACCACCCATGCCCGCGTGAACCCACCAACGTCCTGCAAACGCCTTCCAGGCTCTGTTTCACCCACTTCTAATACCGCTATGACTGAATGGACCGTTGCAGACAAAGCATCTCTAAGCATGAAAATTGAGCCTACTTCAGGGTGATCACGGTAAACGACACGACAGAAAACCCCGCCAACAGACAGACAACAGGCCCGCCTTTCATTAGAAACTCCAACCTAACTAACAACTCACTGCCGCAAAAAATAATGATTCTCATTATCTTTAAACATAATCAGGTGTCTCTCTTTATCTAAATGAATATCATTATTATTAATGGAAGCAATGCTCTGAATTCTGGAACGTCTTATCTTAATCGGAATGATTGAAAGGAAACTAAGACGAGCTACAACAGCGACTGTGCCCGGGCATTTTTCTTCACATCTAACGGAAATACTAAATCTTTCTGCCCGTCAAGCCGGCTTCAGTCCCTCAAGCCCGTCTAACCGTCTCAGTCCCTCAAGCCCTCAATCCCTTTTAAATAGAGGGCCCAAAAAATTAAACCAGTCGTTTGTTACAAGTTGTTACAAGCTGATACGCCACTGCAATGAGCGGCTAATGAATTGCGCTTACTATGGCCTTGAACTTAATAAATAAGCACAGGAGCTAACCCATGAAACGTTCAAAAAAAATTATCATCGCTGTTATTTTTACCTTTGGCATCGCAGGTGGTGCGGTGGCCTACGGAAAGCATCAATGGGGCGACCCAGACACGAGAGCCAAGCACGTCATCGCCTATGTCACAGAGGAGCTTAATCTGGAACCTGGTCAAAGCGAAAAGCTGGTCGCCCTTAAAGACCTGATAATGCAGGCAGGAAAAACAATGCGTAACGAAATGGCGCCATTGCACAGTGACATCAAAGCTGTTATCGGTGCAGACTCGTTTGATCAAGACAAAGCATTGGCTATGTTCGACAGTAAAATAGCCTTGATAAATCAACACGCGCCAGATGTCATGGCCGCACTCGGTGCGTTTCTCGATAGCCTGAACCCTGACCAGAAAGCGGAAGTAGTCGGATTCATGCAACACAAACGCGGCCACAACCACTGGAAAGAACACCATTAAATTGCAAGCAAAGCGCTCGATTCTGACCGGCGGGCCCAAGTGAATGTTCCTGGGGTCCGTCAGCGTGATGGCGTTTCAATTGTCCAGCAACGCACCGATGGATCGGTTAACCACGCCACTATCGTCACTGACTAATGGGACAAATCACCATCAACTGTGGCACAGTGTATCGCTTACTAGTTGACCCTACTAAGAGATACCGGAAGACTATGCTCAACGTACTGCTGATCGATGACGATGAAAAGTTAGGTCCACTGCTCGTTGCGTACTGCAAGCCCTATGACATTAAGATAACACCGGTAACTTTGCCTTCGGTGGGGCTAGAGCGCTTGAAGTCGGATGATTTTGAAGCGGTTATTCTAGATGTAATGCTGCCAGAGATGAATGGCTTTGAAGTTTGTCGGACGATACGGCAAAGCAGCGTTATCCCTATCATCATGCTAACGGCCCGCGGTGAGGTAACGGATCGCATCGTAGGGCTGGAGCTTGGCGCCGATGACTACTTACCCAAGCCTTTTGAGCCGCGCGAGTTAGTCGCTCGCGTACATGCCATTGCCAAGCGTCAACCGCCCACCCCTGCCATCCTACAATTGATGCAGTTTGAAGATCTTATCATCGACAAAAGCAAGCGCGAGGTGCGCGTCAAAAACCAGCTCGTCACTTTGACCACCATGGAGTATCACCTGTTGCTATTGCTTGCTGAAGCTCCCGGCAAAGACTACACGCGAGATGACATATTGAATCACCTGAAAGGCACGGAAACCGAGCTATTTAGTCGCTCGGTCGACATATTAGTCAGCCGACTACGTACGAAACTCAAACCCGCTGCACCGATCAAAACAGTCTACGGATCTGGTTATGCGTTTGTGGGAAATGCCCAATGAGAAGACTGTTCGATCGTTTTAGACGCTCTCTGCCTACGCGCTTACTGCTCGTGTTTATGGTTGTGTGCTTTTGCGTTGTCATGCTGCTTATTGCCACGCTGGCGAGAGGCTTCAGCTCCCAGTGGAACGGCGGAATAAAGCCTCATATCAACCAATACCTGAGTTACGTTAATGAGGATATTGGCAACCCACCCAACATTTCCCGCGCTGAAGAACTGGCTAAAATATTACCCATCAATATATACATCGATGGCCCTGAACAGCGATATTCGTCTACAGGACTTCCACTTGATATAGAAGAACTGAGTTTCGAACGATCTCTTAGTCGGCGGCGCGACCACAAATCACACGAAAAAATCGAATCAACAACGACTGGATCTTTGCGCTTTGGCGAACTTCACGACCGCACTGTAATGCGCAACCAATTGGGCGATTATACGGTATATTTCGAAGTACTACACGCGAATGCAGAAGCCCATGGCTCTGGTATTATTTGGCGTGCGATGTTCTGGTTACTAGGTATTTTGGCTATCGGTTACTGGGTCATACAACGAATGCTTAAACCCGTGCAAGACATTAAGCGCGGTGTCAAACTTATGGGCCGAGGCGACCTTAACTATCGTGTGCCCGTGCGTAGCGAGAACGACCTGGGAGAACTGGCCGGCAGTATTAACCAAATGGCTGGGGATATTGAAGGTATGCTCGATGCGAAACGCCAGCTATTGCTCGCTGTCAGTCACGAGTTACGCTCGCCCCTTACACGCGCCAAGATTGCTGTAGATATGCTCTCGGAGTCCAACAACAAGTCATCCATCGCCGACGACCTAACAGAAATGCAGAACCTGATCAGTGAAATACTAGAAACTGAGCGTATGAACGGCCCTCACGCCAGCTTAAATCGAACCCGCGTCAATCTAGCGATACTTATTCGATCCGTCGCTAAAGAATTTGCAACATCAAAATTCAGAGGATCAGAGCTGCGCTTCGAACTTGACTCACCTTTGCCCGACCTGGCATTGGACGAAACGCGAATCCGGTTGCTACTGCGCAACCTCATCGGCAACGCCATTACTCACAGTCGCTCCACCGACCTCTCGCCTATAATATCGACACATATTTTGGACAACACATTACAGATCGCTGTACAAGATTTTGGTGATGGTATAGCAAAGGAACACATTGCTCACCTAACCGAACCCTTTTACCGAGCCGATCTGTCGCGCGCTCGAACTACAGGCGGTTTTGGTCTTGGCTTACATCTATGTAAGCTCATCGCAGAAGCACACGGCGGAAAGCTTCAAATCAGCAGTGTACCTGGCAATGGCAGCACCATGGTAGTGGAGTTGCCATTGCACGGCGACAACCAAGTGGTCAATAAAAACTGAGGCCGCTAATGCAGCAGATCCGCAACGAGTAGATAATACAATTACCACCATCTAAACACGACGCCCTTTTAGACTTTTTTTGCACCAAGTTAACAAGAAATTTCAACCATTCCAACGCTTCTTACGGTATGTTTAGTCTGGCATAGAGCACCTTAGCCGAATGTTATTCTTTTAGCGTTTTTTTCTGGGTCGGTTTTTATACATTCTTTTTGTTCTCCCCCAAGTGACGCTCCATGGGCTGTTCAGCCAAATCCCAAACCGAGTAAAAAAATCGAGTTTCTTTTGCGACTCGGCTATTTCGATATTATTGGAATCCGATGAAACAGACGCGGATAATTTTGTTTTTTGATGAGCGTTACTTTTTTGCTGATCCTCGGCAGGCAGGTTGGAATCCGACTGTTCAAAAGGGGATCCATCCATAGATCCAGGTACTGGCGCCGATTCTTCAATATCTATAATTTCGAAATTGACGGGCATAGTATCGAGGCTTTTTCCAGATTTTAGATGTTTAATATTTTCCAACATAACTTCTTTCACCAACACTAATTCGTCCTGAACCTGTTTGGGAATTTTTCCTACAGCTAGCATATTTTCGCAGTCGACCACCATATCCTGAAGATGGGCGCCAATGTTTCCTCGACATTTTTTCTCCTCATTTTTTAATTCAAAAATGCGGTCTGCTAGCGAATCTTGATCAAAATCCAGCTTTATTCTCTCGGTAACTAAACCGCGCTCTTGGAGCGAGAGACGAAGCGCAATAGCTAATTTTGCTCGCTTTCGAAACCTCGAAGTCACTTCCTTTAGATGGTCAATTTTAGAAAAAATATCACGATTGCTTGGGTCAATTTCCTCGATACTTTGAGTAAAGGCCATAATCCCTCGCGTACCAGATTGCACGAGCGGGTCAACTCTCGCTAAGCGCTCTTGTAATTGATGATCAGAAAGCTCCTGCTGTGAATCGACTAACCGAATCAGGTCCCGCCTAATTTTATCTGGAATACTCTGTGAGGGTTTACTTAGCAGCAACAGATCATCAAGCGCTTGCTCTTGCTGCAATATATTTTTTGAAAAATTAATTAATTGTTCTAGGGCATGGCGTTTGCGCCTGATAAGCCTGAGTTTTTGGTTGGAATCTAACGAGGAGGAAGGTGTTGCATTCAGCATCTGTAAGCTCTTCTGTAACGTCCGGATCGACTGATTCCTAATCAGAACAGGCACACCAAATTCGTCTTAAATAGATGCGTTTTTCTGGATGGAAAATGTCTACTGTACTATTCATACTAGTAGCCCCTGAATAGAAGGCAAGTTTACTGGAGCACACGTATAACCCCTCATTCACCGCCTACATAACCCAAATAGTGAATAATCACTATCGCGGTTGAGCTCGCTGCCAGAGTCATTTTTGTGCAACATTTGCTAGTGTGTCCCTGACTCATCTACCCTAAAATCCCGCCTACGTAGATACCCTTGGTTCAGGAAAGTAATTGCCAAGTGACTGTAGACAAGATTGGGCAACAGCCTAAAAGTGAAGGAACAAACCTTCAGTAGCAGGCCATTTCACCGAATCAGCGCGATAGCGATTGTCGCGCGCATGCCTACAAACACTTGATAATTCGATAATTCGATAATTCGATAATTCGATAATTCGATAATTCGATAATTCGATAATTCGATAATTCGATAATTCGATAATTCGATAATTATAGAAATACATTAACACTGTAATTCCTGTGGCTTAATATCTCGGCATAAATACTGAATACGCAGCAAAACAGCTAGGCGAACTCGTTCATAGCACTCGTATATGTGTTCAGATAGCGCGGGTATAACATATCCAACAGCAGCACGGTTTTCCAAGCTCAACTTGATCTCACGATATTACTCATTGAGTTCCTGGAAGCTTGACGAACAAACCAAAGAGGAACGTGTATTGCTCCGTTTCTCCGAATATGAGATGTCACGTTGAAGAAGAAATACGTTCTTTTTGGGACCGTTAATTCTACATATCCAGAATATTGGATTTATTTACGCATGCATTATTCATTACCTATAAGTAGAGCACCGCTATGTTCGAGTTTGGTTTTTGACAAGAGACACAGGAAGCGATGCGTTTTTTTTATTACAACTTCAAGCGAATTAGCTTTACTGTTCCTTGGTATTAGCTTTCTTGTTAGCTTTATCAATCGAACGCTACCCACTGATAAGGTTAAACAACTGTTGAGCGGTAGTCGTGGTTACGGTGTCGCTGTCATGTTAGGGTCTGCAACGCCATTTTGTAGCTTTTCAACGTTGCCGATGACGACTGAACTGATCAACACCCGGGCGGAATTCTGACCCGTCATGGCTTTTCTATTCACATCACCACTGTTAAATTCCTACATCATCGGTTTTTTTTGGGTGATTTTTGGCGCAAAGGCAATCATTATTTACCGTATGTTTGTACTAACGCTAGCCATATTTAGCGGCTATCTTTTGCAAAGACTGAAATTTGATAGGTTCGTTAGAGAAGAGTTGCGCGCATCACTATATTCAAAATATAGAAATCGACGCCTCGCAACCGTCTGGACAATTGTCCGCAAGCACTCATTCTAGCGAGACCAGTTTTTGACAAAATATTCGCTGGTCATCCCTAATAGTCAACACCGTCGAACAGGTTCGATCATTGATTCCATACATGATTATCGGCGTCGCTGTCGGCGCGATTTTACACTCCTATGTGCCAACGACATTTTTCAAACAACTGACAAAAATATCAACATTGTGGCAGGTACCTACGACCGCATTTATCGGAGTTTTTCTGTATATCCGCGCGTCAACTATGGTGCCAATTGCAAGCTCACTACTAGCTAAAGGCATGAGTATTGGTATGTCATGTCGCTGACAATCGCCGGGGCATGAGCCAGTCTTCCCGAAATGATTATGATGAAAAAAATGTTTCATTGGCCATTGCTTTTGGCTTTCATTTCCCTTGTTTTTTTCACTGCTTGTATTACCGGCTTTGCCATTGAATTTCTCTAAAAAAATCAATTTAAAAGGCATATAATATGAAAACCAATTCAAATTTTGACAGTGGCAATATAGAAGTATTAGAACAGAAAACTCCGGACTCAATCGCAGTAAAACTCAAAAATGATAATCAATCGGCAATGGTTCAATTTCCGCGTCGAGTCAACGGCTGGCGTACCCCACCGAATTGAGATTTTAGAGGCGGGGGATAGCACATCTCCAAAAGGCTGGAATGATTATCAGGTCTTGGCAACCTACGATCAAAGTCATGGGTTTCAGGTTGAGACGGAGTATGACGGTCACTCACTGCGTATTAATCACACACCGGATTTTAATCAAGTCAATTACGCCACTACATACACTACAGTTATGCACGACATAAAGAGCAGATAACGAAGGCCGCTGCGGTAGACTTTTGCAAACATACAGTACTAGGCTTTACTGTTGAAGGTAGGCCACTAGATTTGCTGACTATTGGGTCCGATGAACCCGATAAGAAAAAGATATGGGTCATTGCCAGACAACATCCCGGAGAGACCATGGCGCAGTGGTTTATTGAAGGGCTTTTAAGGCAACTATTGAGTTCAAACGAATCCTCTCGAGCCCTATTGAGCTCAGCGGTCTTTTACATTGTCCCTAATATGAATCCCGATGGCAGTGTACGCGGCAACCATCGGACAAATGCAGCAGGTAGCAATTTAAGCCGACAATGGCATGAAACTTCGAAACTCATGTGTCCCGAAGTCTATTTCGTCAGAAACGCACTGCACGACAAGGGCGTGGATATATTTTCAGATATCCACGGCGATGAAGAGATTCCTTACAGTTTTATTATGTCTGGCAATTCATCAAAAGCCTTAAAGAAACAAGCTGACCGGTTTAAATCGACATATATGGAAGCGAATAACAACTTTCAAATTGCACTGGATTATGACAGCCGAAAGGCTGCCGGCGTAACCGCATGCTGTGGTTCTAATTGTGGAGACAAGCGCAATATGTCGACTGCAACGGATTATGTCGCGTATCACTTTAACTACCTGTCGTTATTGTTAGAGATTCCTTACAAATCCGTTGCGACAGGTACTGACAGTCAACTATCAAAGCCACAAAACAGTAACATCGAACTGGGCGCACCAATAACGAAACCGCTAGCTGACATCATCAGCTTTAACCGCGAAGAGCTTCCAGAAGTGGCGCCTGTAACTGCTGCCTGTTAGGTCACATAATTGAACGATTGATCCAACTGTAGAAATTAATAGGTTTCTTCGCTATCACTCAATTTAGATAGCAAGCGAACTCGATAGCCAACACTGATTATGCGCTGTGGAAAATCATCATAACTTTCGGGCAGACGCTGAATAAAAGGAACATTGAGGTCGAGTACTAATATCGTCAACGCTTTCGCACGAAACCTCTTCCTACGGAAAATAGCCCCTAATCGGCATACATGCATATGTATGCCGATTGCGCAGATACAAAACGCGCTGCCTTGAATGAAATCCGATTGCGTAATTTAGATTAATATTGAGGTAAGAGCTTTCGAGCTGAATCGCGATTGTATTGCTGCTATAGTCTACCTGCAACTGTAATCGATCATCGAGTTTGAAAAAATGATCCTCACATGACTGCCAAGCTCTCTTATCTTCTGGAAAATATATGAAATCGGTTTTGTCCATTACAGCATTTATATTGCTCTTGTCCGCTTGTAGTCATAGCGCTCCTAAAGAAGTACTCACGGTGGAAAAAATCTGGCATACGGATTTTTTTGATGATTTTGATACATTCAATGTCGATAATTGGCAAGACCAAATGATCTGGGTCAACGATGAACATCACTGTTATGTGCCAGACAACCAATTTAATACCCGTGAAGTTAGCGGTGGCACGTTGAAGTTGCGGGTTATCGACTTAGGAGAAAAACGCACCTGTAACAACTTGAGCAAGACCGGTGAGAAACACCCGGACACACAATATGTCGCCGGGCGCATCGCTTCCAAAAACCGCAAAGAGTTTGTCAAAGGCAAGTGGACAGCGCGGCTAAAGGTCGAAAACAGTGGCCAGCCAGGAATGTTCCCCGCATGGTGGTTACTGGGTGCTCAAAACAATGAATCGCCGGTTGAGGAGTTGGATGAGACGGTGTGCTGGCCAATGACAGGCTCTGGCGAAATCGATATTTTTGAGCACCATAGCGACGGAGGGCCAGACCACTATGCAGCCCGCGCAATCAAGAGCCTAGGTTATTGTGGTGGAGGAGATTGGCAGGCATTAATGCTGGTGCAAGAAGCAAGCCTCGGCGAATACCATAATTATTCCGTGGAATGGAACGGAACGGACATTATCTTTCGCCTTGACGAGATAGAGATCTATCGAAGTCCCGATCAAAACGATCAATTCCCTGAGCCAATGTTCGCGGTGCTGAATTTTGCCAAGATTAATGACTCGCCCATGAACATTCGAAGCTGGGTAATGGAAGTCGACTGGGTGAAGCATGAAGCGTGGAGGTAGTTTGATGAGAAGAACATTCTAATCAAAAATCTTAGTTTACGCAAAGAGTGCATTATCAGCGCAATACATATCGACCCGCCTTCGGCGTGCACCAAATAACGGACTATTGATAATCGACTACCTCAGTTGAGTTCGCTGTCAGCTTCAATGACTTAATAAATAGTGCATAAAAAGCAGACGGCAACTTGGCGGTAGAATAGCCTGCTCCTTTTTACCGATACTATTCAGTGCGGTACGTATCGGCGTAAGCAATACTATCGGCATTATCTATAATGGCACCGTTGGTGAGTTCCTTAGTCCGTATACCGATTTCCAGCATGCATTGCCCTAACTCCTTAGCCGAAATAACCATAGACCCCGGGGTAAATAGGGCTTCCAATAAGTAGTGAAACGCATTTGATTGTTCGGCGGTGGGCCTAACAAACGCCGATCGATAATGAAAAGTACGCAGGGGTGTATTTTCAGCCATCGCGGTTAATTCCAATTCGGCTTGGCGCTTTACCTTAGCCCAGCCAGCATCACCGTCAGTTCCCATGCCAGTAATATAATGAAAAGCCATTGGCCCAGTATTACGCACTGCCAGCCATTGCTTGGTAAATGCAACAGGAAAATCGAGCTGAATTTTTTTATAGAGAACCTCATCAGTACCGATAGAGGAAACACCCAATCCCCAAAGCACCGTATTGACTTCCGCAAGCTCTGTTTCAAATGAGCTAAAATCGGTAAAGTCTTGATGTTCTAACATAGTTACTTTACCGGACGCGACACCGGCTTCTATACGCGCAGAGCTACGGCGAGTAATGACGTGAATTTTGGCTACATTCGGGTCTTCAATCGCCGCTTTTAATAAACCATCTCCTACGGACCCTGTTGCGCCCATAACCAACACAATTTTATTAGCACTTATATCTCTAACAGGGTCAAGCGCAGGTTCAATGGTACCAAGCGTTAACATGCCTCTTACATTGTAAAACGCGATAAGCAACACGAAGAGAGCTAGTACAATAGTAGCGGCAATTTTGATAATTTTCATTGGGACTATCCTTGTTGCTTACATCACTTAGGTCACGGCAACGTTGTCAGTTAATAGAGTCGAATAATTGGAGATAAAATTTCAAATTCATAGATATTCTTTCGATTTTAACTAGCTATTTTTGTAGCTTTTAATGAATAAATCGATTGATTTTTTGTGGTCTGGTTCACTTGATTTTTGATTAACTCTATCAAGTAATTTTAGTTGAGTCACCTTTTTTACTGCAGCATTGATATTCCCTAACGCCAAAGGCTCAGATCCTAAAAACACTTCATCTTTAAGCCCAATTTTATTCAGAACATAAAATGACGATAGCTCAGTATGAACCACTGCGTCCAACCTTACTTGGTCAAATTGTAAAAATTCGATTCAATGTCACCATCTTTAGTAAAAAACCGATGATTTACCTTGTCTCGATCAAATTCAGGTGCATAGCACCAGCCCAACAGCTCACCGATAACTAACCCTTCTAATTTATCAATCGTCTTTGTCAGAGTCTTTTGTTGTTGATTGAAAAAAACAGATATTCGCTCCTGATAAACTGGCTCAGAAAAATTCAGTGCCTCCATGAGTTCATCCGTTTTAACTATACCTATTATAATGCACTCACCTATCGCAGCTTGATAAAGTCCTTGTTTAAAAGGCACTGTTTCGACAGTATAAGGTAGATCTAAGGCCTTTAGGGTTAAGTCACGATGCGCAGCGTCAAACCCGTTAGCCGACCATCTTCGTGATAGAGGTATGGGGGATAGTCTATGTCAGTTATTACTTTTACGGGATCAACGGGATTGAAAGCAGTGCTAAAAGCATCGATCTGGTGAACACTTGTTTCAGCACGGCGATGATATTTGGCATATTGACTACCTGCCTTCGGAACCATTTCGCTAACTATAGCAATCAACTGAGGATAGGAAGGATTGATAGCCTCCAGCTTATCTAAATTTAGGTATCTAGACTCCCCTCTGTCAACAAGAAAAAATCATTAATTCAAGAATAAAAGCGTGCTTACGTTACGCCACTAAACCAATTATAGAATTTTTTGGAACTACTTGTTTTGTATGCACAGCACCACAGAAGGACAAGAATTGAGATAAACCTTCATAGGTTTACTTTAGTAATTCCATGCTACCTTCTTTGGTCACTCTCTCGATAGCTGAGAGATGAAATTCGACTATGCTAAGAAAGGCTTGTACACAACATGAATATAGTAAAAACTTTGAAGGCGTGAGATCGTCAATAGGCTCGTCGACGCGATTTGCAGCATCGGATAATTGTGTTTCTGTTATCATCAGGATCCATTGCATCAGTATAAAGATACTATTGCGACTGTTGATAGTTGCTGCGATGTCACAAATACTCAGTATTAATTCATTTTCGGTTCTCGCACTGAGCTCACAAATGTTGATCAACCAGTCACCAAGCCGCTAAAGGCACCTGATAACATGGAAGACAATTCGTCTAGACTGCTCGAACGATTGAAAATGATCGGCGATCACTTCATAGATTGCTTTACGATCGTTGATATGGATGATCCCAGGCGGCGCTGCCTTCATGTTAACGGCGCTCACAGACATGACCGGTTTTAAGCCAGCAGACGCTATAGGCTCCAATCTTGATTTTTTACAAGGTCTTGAAAGCTCGACAGCGGCCGTCAATTTCATACGCCATTGTTTTAGAAATGAACTTGCCTGCTGTCAGGACATTGTCAATTATCGTAAGGATGGTTCTGCATTTGTGAATCGCCTGGTCATGTTGCCGTTTAAACAGCAAAATCTCCATTATCTTGGTTTTCAGAATGATGTGACAGACCGATACGACAACGATGCTGATAAAATTGAATTGTCCGATATGATCCATGGTGAAATCTGCCATGTGTTAAACAATGCACTGGGGAGTATCCTACTGTCACTGGATCTTGCTATAGAACAGGGCAATGACAGTACTCGTCAATGACAAAGGTAGCTCAATTGTTTGAGAGTACTAACCGTTTTTGCCGAGGCGAAGAAGACTCTCAAGGCGTCATGGGTCACAATCCATTTCGCCCATCCTGACCTATATCTCTGTAGGGGCCGCCAGATTTAACTCAGCACATCATGGTTGCCAGCAACGAAAGCTTCCGCCAACTTGAACTTCTGTATCTTTCCTGAACCTGTAAGAGGCCAATCAGACACACTGACCCAATGGGCTGGCGTTTTTTGAGGCGATAATCGCTCGCGGATGAAAGCTTTCAGATCGGCTGCCCGCAATGTCTCCTTAGCGCTGGTGCGGACGAAACAGACAACTTGTTCACCCCACTTCTCGTCTGGGATACCGACCACAGCAACCTCATCAACCGCTTCATGTTCGAGCATGGCGTTTTCGATCTCAGCCGGGAACAGGTTCTCGCCGCCGCGAATAATCATCTCTTTGACTCGGCCGGTAATCCTGATGTAGCCCCGCGCATCCATGCGCCCAAGGTCACCTGTATGCAGCCAGCCTTCGCTATCAATCGCTGCGGCAGTCGCTTGCTGATTGTCATTATAACCCAGCATGACACTGTAGGCGCGAGCGCAAATCTCACCCTGCTCGTCGATCGGCAGAACCGTATTGTTTTGGGGCGAGCGAATTGAGATTTCAGTATGAGCAACTGGCTGCCCAATTGTCTGCGTTAGGTCCTCCAACGAATCCTCAAACCATGCCTGTGTTAGAACGGGCGATGTTTCGGTTTGGCCGTAAACAATTTGAATGGGCGCGCCGAACACGGCTTGGGCGTCCCGGCAAAGTTGCGGGGCAACCATTGATCCTCCCGACATGATCCGTTGTACTGAGGAAACATCGCGTCCAGAGCTGCGCACCTCTTCGATCAAAGCAACCAGCATCGTCGGAACGCCTAGCGCGAAACTGGTTCGCTCACGCTCTATTACAGCAGCAACCATGGCAGGATCAAACATCGGTGCGAGCAGCATCGTGGCACCTGTTCCCAGGCCGCCAAGGGCAAGAATGGCGCAACCGGTGGTGTGAAACAACGGCATATTGTGAATAAAGGCATCACCTTGTTCCACTCCGGCGCGGGCCATAGCATCGACGCCATTCTGCACTAGTCCGTTGTGGTGTAACAAGGCGCCTTTCGGAAACCCGGTAGTGCCAGACGTATATTGAATTTGCACAGGGTCTCTCGGTTTAGGATCTCGCAGTTCACCGTCCGTCTCGCCGGCAAAAAGCGCATCATGGTCGGTCAATAAAATGCGGTGGGTGATGTTCGGGATCTCATCACATACGACATCTGCTATCTCCTGCACCGGGTTGCCGCGAAAATCGGAGACATAGTAGATCGCCTCAGATTGCGATTGTTCGAGTACGAATTTCAACTCGCGCTTCTGATAGGCTGGATTGACCGTGACGAGTATGACTCCTGCAAGACCGCAGGCCAGTTCCAGCAGTATCCATTCGGGTACATTATTGGCGAAAACGGCAATACGGGCACCCTCGTCGTGACGGCTGGCCAACGCTCGAGCAAGGCGTTCGCAGTCGGAGAGTAGCTCTGCATATGTCCAAACGCGAGCAATCTCGCCAGAGTAAGTTAACTCTTTGAGGGCGGGTTGATCTGGCACCCGGGCCGTCGATGCGCGCAACATATCCCCAATGGTTATTTGAGTCGTTTCAGGACCGCCCTGAGCCGGAAAATAAGATTCTGTTAGTTCAACTTTATACATAGATCGATTCTCTAATGAGCGTCAGGTTTGCAGAAGTTCGCAGTGAGCTTCAACGTTTAAATAAGATACAGACAATACACTTCTCGAGTATTCATCATTATTTGTACAAGCTGGCATTGATAGAATTTTATGCGCCTTCGTGAATTGGCCAGCCGAGTTAAAGCATCAATACGTCAAAATCATCCTGCGTCAGCAAGCGCTTTAATCGTGCCCGAGTAAAGAAGGTTGTAGATGCCTCATTCATCTCTAACATAGTTTAATTAACGGACTAATGACAATCGATTATCTCGATTGAGCCGTCTAGAGGTTCCACAAATTTCAGATCAGTCACTTTACGTGATTTAGAGCACGAAGGTCAGCTGGTGGTCTACTGCCAACCCATCGGCGTAATCCACCCCAAAACGAAACTGGCCTATGAACTCAGGTGATAACGTGGCGCTTGCAAATGTTCATTTGCCGGTTCTATCCATTTTAGCAGCTTATCTTGTCAATTATACTAACCCACCAAACACAACTAAATGTTTGCTTCCTCTTCGATCAGTTTTTGCAAATTCGATATTGCCGGCATTAAATTAGCACCCAACTTTTTCATGATCGCTTGATTCTCGGGTACGGTGAGATCAGCTTGACGAATCACCGCAGAAAAAGCGTCCAAGCGATTGTTTGATATCCACTCCGTCAGTTTTGGCTCCCCGGACCAGGTAGCTTGATTCATCATGTTACCGAGCGTTGTAGTAAGCCAGCTTTTCTGATTATCTGGCAATGACACTGGTGGGCACAGACGATTCCGGGTCTCGTCATCGTCGTAGTGAGACTCAACGTACGCACAAATAGCCGCGCTCAAACAAGGATTAGGAATGCGCAGCCCCTGTATTGTAATGAGACCCGGCTCGAACACAGGTCGACTTTTCGGTACTTTGAAATCGACCGCTGAGGCTGTGCAATCGATGTATAAGGTGTTGTCCTGCATATCAATTTTGTTTCCATTCTGCATTGTCAGAATACTGGGCTCAATATTCTGCACGTGCCCCTGTGCAATAACCCGCTCGATTCGTTTTAGCTGGGCGACCTCACCCTTTGAAATCGTGGCAAAGTGAAACATTGTTGGGCGCTGATCTGTATCGATTCGCAACATAAATCCGTAAGCTTCAAGCCGGTCAAAGAGATCGTCGGTCGATGATGCTGAAGCGATCGCTTCCATTTGATTGGCAAAGCCGCCTACTGATTGTTTGAAAAAATCAACGCTCGCTTGTGTCACTTCCCTGTTCATAAGCCAGGATTGACGCGGACAAACCCAACTGATTCGGTCCGGGTCAGTACCTTGATCTAACAACCAGACTCCAGCATCCATCGCGGTTTTCCCTGCTCCCACAATACAGAAATGATCATGTTGAGGGGCGAGTACTGGGAGTTGATTTGGCGGAATGCAGCTCACTTTGTCCTCTACAGAATAACTTCGACTATGGCGTGAAGGTACGGACGTTTTAAAATACGAGCTATCGACAATGCGTTTGTTCACTGCAACAGAATAGGCCTGGCCCGACATCACATTGTGAAATTTCCCTTCTCCGTCGTATTCCGACATTGGGAAATATTGCACACGGCCGGAGGGCAAAAATCGTTGGCGCATGATTTGTTCAAAATAGGTCTGTACTTCATTCCCTGAAGCTAATTCGTAATATCCAGCATTGGAACCTGATTGATCAATATGATGGGAACCCAGTGGCGTGGAACTGACGCCATAGAAATGAGACGGCTGATGTAACCGCACGAATGGGTAGGCGTCGTTCCAGTGCCCGCCGGGTTGATGATGATTGTCGACGACAATGACTGTCGCCTCCGATTCGTCCAGTAGTGTATCGACAAACGACATTCCTACTGCACCACTGCCCACTACCAGATAATCTGCTACCAACTTTTTCATAAGAAACCCATTCACTTTATTAACGGACGAGTTTAATGGTTAAACCAAAGAAATAATAGAGTAGACAAGGTACAGGAAGGATTACGTATCCAACTAGTAAACGCCTATTTGTTACACCTTGTTGCATCGTGATAGGCCACTGCAATGAGGTTTGGATCGTCCGCGTTTACTATCACTGTGCACTTAACAGAAATACAGGAGCAAGCCTGTGAAACGTTCAATAGAAGTCATCGCCTCAGCGGTTTTCTATTCACCAAACAATGCAGCCTCGTTAGCTGCTGTATCATGGTTCTTTTTCGTCGACATGGGTTTTTGCCCGACATCAGTGTTCGAGGCTTTGTAAATAGGGTTTACTCGAAGAGGAAGCCGCGTTTAATGCGGTCCATTCATAATTGTTGGCGGCGCATTTCAGCGACAGCAATATTGAACAACGGCTGATCAGCGGCATTCATCATCGCAGGGTCATTGGGCGAACGAGCGAAAACTGCAGTCACCATATGGGTAAAAAATAAAATGTCAAACGTATCATAATCCGGATCAAAGCTGCTTTGATCCCAGTTTTTGCAAAATGCTTCACAGTCGTCATAATATTTATGCGCCCTATACATCTCACGTTTGTTCGG
>JBLHNZ010000021.1:0-18821 GCA_047623245.1 Oceanicoccus sp.
CCACTTCACCCGGACAAATGACCGTGGCTCGAATACCGTTGTTGCGCTCCTCGGCTACAATACTGGCACTCATTGCGTTCATGGCATGCTTTGCTGCCGAATAAGCGGGCCCGGTCAAAGCACTTATGCCCTTAGCAGCCATGGACGATATATTAATAATTAACCCTTCTTTTTGTTGACGCATATGCGGCATTACCGCGCTGCAACAATAGAAGGCGCCGTTTAGATCTATACCAATCACCTGATCCCAGCCTTCATCGCTGACATTGTGCCAATTCCGCTCTTTGATATTAATTCCCGCACTAAAAACACAAATATCAATTCGCCCGAAAGTGTCTTTTATACGATCGACAGTCATACGTACCGCGTCCTTATCAGACACGTCCAGAGGCTCTACCGATACCTCCAAACCTTCTGCTTTAATCCGGTTTGCAACGCTCGTTAACGGAGCAGTTCGCCGCCCGGACAAGACGACTTTACAACCGGCCCTCGCTAGTTTCATAGCGGCATCTTCTCCGATACCCGACCCCGCGCCTGTAATCCAAACAACTTTATTCGTTAGGTTCTGTAACATATGAAATCTCCCTTGCTTGCTTATTGAACTGTGAAGTACATTGCGCACCCCAATGAAAAAATCTGTACTATCGCATTCAACTATGTAAAAAAAGTGAATACAAAGTAAAAAAAGTGAGTACAAGACTACGTTCTTTCTCGTAGGGATGACCGAGCCTACGGAGAAAACTGGCCCCCATATTATTCTTTCTCAATCGAAATTTGGACTCAAGACTTGGTTGCCTGTAGTATTTCACTTTTCAGGAAGAGAAATCAAACCGTTCGCGGTTGCAACTCACACTGCTTAGAGCATTATCCAGACTACCCGTCAGTTACGATTAGTCGAGTGTTCAATTAACAAGAAGACATCAGGCTACCCAAAAAAATTTAATAATACCGGAGGCAATCCATGTACATTGGCGACTTGGCAAAACAACAACCCGACCACCTTGCGTACGTAATGGCACGCAGTGGCGAATCGGTCACTTATCGCGAACTAGATGATCGATCTAACCAAGCGGCACAATTATTTCGATCACTGGGACTGAAGAGAGGAGACCATATTGCTTTCTATCTGGAAAACAATGCTCGCTTTCTGGAGGTCTGTGTAGCCGCGGCTCGCTCCGGATTGTTCTATACCGCCATTAGCTCACGGCTGACCGTTTCGGAAGCAGAATACATTGTTAATGATTGCGGGGCCAAGTTGTTTATTTCGTCAGTGGCAAAATCTCCCATAGCCGATGCTCTTCTCCCACTCATACCCAATGTTGAAGCAAAGTTAATGATAAACGGGGTAATCGACGGCTACGAGAGCTACGAAAATTCCCGTGACGCAATGCCTGCGGAGCCAATCGCCGACGAGGCCGTAGGCTTGGATATGCTTTACTCCTCTGGTACTACGGGTCGCCCAAAAGGGGTGAAATTGCCCCTACCAGAAACACCCATTGGTGAAAACTCCAGCTTGTCGACTTTATTAGAGGTCTTGTATGGCTTCAGTAAGGATACAATGTATCTTTCTCCCGCACCGCTTTATCACGCAGCGCCGCTTCGCTATAACATGGGCACCATAGGCTACGGTGGTACTTGTATTATTATGGAAGATTTTGACGAAGAAAACGCACTTCGGTTAATCGAAAAATATAAAATAACTCACAGCCAGTGGGTGCCGACCATGTTTGTGAAAATGCTAAAGTTGCCCGAAGAAGTTCGAGTTAAATATGATGTATCTTCGCTAGAAGTTGCTATTCATGCAGCAGCACCCTGCCCCATTCCCATTAAAGAACAGATGATCGATTGGTGGGGGCCGGTCATTTACGAATATTACGCAGGCTCTGAAGGAAACGGCTTTAATGCCATCAATTCTGCCGAGTGGCTAACCCACAAAGGCAGCGTCGGCAGGTCCATTCTTGGCGTTGTGCACATCTGCAACGACGAGGGCGAGGAACTACCTACCGGCGAGGCTGGTACCATCTATTTCGCCGACGGCCCTCAATTTGTTTATCACAATGACCCGGAAAAAACGAAGGAATCGACTCATCACAAAGGTTGGACAACGTTAGGTGATGTTGGACGACTGGATGATGACGGTTTTCTTTACCTCACCGATCGCAAAGCCTTTATGATCATTTCCGGCGGCGTGAATATCTATCCACAAGAAGCAGAAAATCGCTTGATTATGCATCCCAAAGTGGCCGATGTAGCCGTTTTCGGCATCCCCAATGAAGAGTTTGGGGAGGAAGTAAAAGCGGTAGTGCAGCCAGCAAACTGGTCCGATGTAGGACCTGAATTGGAAGCTGAACTTCTCGCATTTTGCCAGGAAGGGTTAACTAAAATAAAATGCCCTCGATCGGTCGATTTCGACAAAGAGCTACCTCGCCACCCCACCGGGAAATTATATAAACGGCTGTTGCGCGACAAATATTGGAGCGACAAAGAATCGAAGCTTGTTTAGATCGATACCGGCAAAAAAGGGACTGTCCTTCTGAACAGTTCTGATGAACAATCCCTAGTGCACAAGGATTGGTGAATAGTATGACAGGAGAACGGGATTAGCACGTCATCATATTAGCTATGCAGTAAGTTCATCACTTGCTACATAGCTGGTAAAAAGAGACTTTTCTCAAAAGAGAAAAATACGCAATAGTTAGATTTCGTAATTTTCGACCGTATACCCCAGGGCTTCAAGTTGCGGCTTCAACACGATCGAATCTCCCACCACCACGATTATCATGTCATCGAGATTCAAATGCTTTTTAGCCAAGGCATTTATTTCCTCTGCGCTAATAGTATCGACAATTTTGGCGCGAGTTTTTACAAATTCCGGCGTTAAATCATACTCCAAAATTTGAGCAAGAAATCCCAGTTTAGCATTCGGAGTTTCGTACCTAAGCGCGTCTTTTTGGTTAATAGCTTTGCGTAAAAAAGCCAATTCTTCTGCGGTTATACCATCTTCTGCGTATTGTTTTATCTCTTTGGTAAATTCGACAATAGCCTTGTCGGTGACATCGGCTCTAACCTCCGCACCGGCGGTAAATTTTCCGGATAACTTATCGCCCGAAAACCCGGTACTTGCGCCGTAGGTATAAGCTTTGTCTTCGCGTAAGTTCAAATTTATTCGGCTGTTAAAAGCGCCGCCCAGTGGAAAATTCATCAGATAATTCTTGTAGTACTCACCGGTAAAGTCTCTTTTCAGTGACCGTTTACCCAGACGAATCGTAGACTGTGTGGCCTTGTCTTTGTGTACCAAGTAAATCCTACCGGGTTTTGTATCAGGTAAAACCAGCTCTAGATCCAACTTCGGACCAGCGCCAAGCCAACCATTAAAAGCTGCAACACTCTCTTTTACGATTTTTTCGTCTATGTCAGAAACAATGATCATCTGACCATTTGAGGGTTTGAAGTGTATTCTGTAAAAGCTTTCAACATCCGCTAAGCTAAGATTACTTAACGATTCTTCCGTTCCACTACTTGGGAAACCGGCTATATTATTTCCATTTAGCAGCTTTATATAGGCAGTACTCGCCAAATACCCCGCATCTTTTTTGGCGTTCTTGATCACTTGAATGGCGTTACTTCTCACTCGGACAAACTCGTCTTCCAAAAGTGCAGGCTGTAGAATTTTTTCTGCCAATAAAGCGATCGTTGCATCCAAATTTTTCGTCAAGGTATTGATACTGATGGTCAGGTAACTATAGCCCGATGAAATACTAATCGAACTTCCTAACTTTTGCAGTTCCTTACTCATGTCTTCCGCGCTTCGCAACATCGTCGACTCATTGAGCATAGTGGCCAAAATGGAAGCTGTTCCAGACTTATCTACCGTTTCGAAGTAATGCCCAGCGGGAATTTTTATTAGAATCGACGTGGTCGGTGTTTCCAAACTTTGCGTACCCAACACCCTCATTCCGTTATCGAGAGCATCCTGCCACATTGCAGGCACATCGACCGGCTTATTCGCGGCAGCGACAGGAATAATACTCCGATCAAAATTATCTTGTGCGGTCCGCACTAACAGTTTATCCATTGTGTTCTGAGGCAGATCTGCAGGAATGGTCCGACGCGGAACGATATAATTGTCCTTTGCGGCAACCATTTCTAGTTTGCCATCGGGAACAATACTCATTATCACGGCATACTTCCCTTTTACGTATTGATTGAAGACACGAATGACATCTTCTTTTGTTACGTTTGCGTAACGTTCAATATCTTGTTCAATATAATTCGGATTGCCCTTAAAAGTCTGATTGTAAGCTAGTTGACTGACTTTTCCAGAGACGCTTTGTAGGCCAAAAACGAACCCTGCTTCCATTTGAGCCTTAGCTTTTATCAAGTCATCGTTTTCAACGCCGCGAGATTCGAATTCAACCAAGGTCTCTCGAATAATGGTCTCTATCTGGGCCATAGAGGTACCCGATTCAGGATGCGGAAGGGCCATGAGATTAAACGTACACGCCAGCTCAGCGCAGGGGTGACTCACGCTGGCCTGAACCGCAATTTGATTTTTGACGAGGTTTTTGTACAGTAAAGACGTCTTACCGCCACCTAATATTGTCGATAATAAATCAAGCGGGGCTTCGTCTGCGTGTCTGACATTCACCGTTGGAAAAGACATATATAACAAGGGAAGGTTTACATTGTCTTCCATCGATATATAACGATCTCCATCCAACGTAATCTCCCGTTTTTGCGGCATGTCGACTTCCGGGCCTCTAGGTATAGGACCAAAATACTTCGCGACCAATTTCAATGTTTGCGTCACATCGACGTCGCCACCAATGGTAAGGGTTGCATTATTGGGACCATACCAACGTAAGAAAAACGCTTTTAGATCGTTGACGTTCACCCGATTTAGATCTTCCATGAAGCCGATAACAGGCCATGAATAAGGGTGGCCTTCCGGATATAATGCGGCAGCTACACGCTCATTAAACCGACCATAGGGGCGATTATCAACACGCTGGCCCCTTTCATTTTTTACCGTTTCACGCTGTACTTCGAATTTTTCTTGAGTTACCGAATCGACAAAATAGCCCATTCGATCAGACTCCAGCCAGAGCATTTTTTCCAGTTGGTTGACCGGCACAGTTTGGAAATAATTAGTACGGTCTGAACTCGTGGTACCGTTCATTCTGCCACCAGCTTCCGTTACCAGCTTAAAATGCTGCTCATCGGCAACATTATCAGAACCCTGAAACATCATATGTTCAAAGAAATGTGCAAACCCCGACTTCCCTATCGACTCTCTGGCAGAACCGACGTGATAAGTTACATCAACATGTACCAGTGGATCGGAATTATCTTCGTGTAAAATTAGGGTCAGACCGTTATCCAACTCGTATTTTTTGTAGGAAATGATCGTCTTTCCCGGTACCGCCCTAACTTCTTCAACAAAAGTAATCCCACCGGTAACTGAACTCGAAACGATACCATTCGCCGCTTCCTTCGAAAGTCCCCCGCAGGCAGTCAGTAAAGTGGCAGTAAATGCAATGGCCCAATATTTCAACATTGTTCTCCTAGAAAGTTCGATTCAGTTCAGTTCTTAGCGAATATCCGGCATTGTGTCACCACCCCATGCAAGAGCATTATAGCTACACGTTTGTTACAACGGTGACTGTGCTGCAATTGCGAGACACAAGATACAGACGAAAAAACAGACCCAGCAAATCAAGGCCCAAAATAAAAAATACCACCGGTAGAATCTTTTTTCTGAAAAGAAGAAGACTAAAAGGCAGAATTACTGATGATACGAAAAAGTGGCAGTTAAAGCCGCAGAGTCACAAAAAGCCGCTCTATAGCCGGTTGATATTGACTCAATAGTCGCACCACATCATGTGACGTCTAAACCAAAACAAGCAATGCTTGGACCTTACCAAAGACTAAAGTTCAAATACCTAATGACAGTTTTTGATTAATAGTCAATCCTACCGGTAAAGTCCGAGCGCTAATTCTTGCTAGGATGTCGCGACAACACCGCCATCACATGCGATGGTTTGACCGACAATATAATTACCCGCTCGCGAGCTCAAGAAAATGGATAGGCCCGCAATGTCCTCGGGAGTACCGACTCGTCCAGTCGGGTTACTTTTACCTACGACATCCCAATCGACACCGTCTGTTTCCCCTGCAAATCCGACGCCTGTACTGAGCATCCATGTTGGAAAAGGTCCCGGCGCTATGTTGTTAAATATAATATTTTCTTTCGTCAAATGGGCAGCCATGAATCGTGTGAGATGATGCACCGCCGCTTTCGACGCGCCGTAGGAAAACGCATCAAAAATGGAAGACTTTAAACCGTCAATTGATCCAATATTGATCACTTTGGCGGGTTCTTCGGAAGAGGCTGATGCGCGCAGTAGAGGCAGTAGCTTTTGAGTTAAGAAAAACACGCCCTTTACATTCGTATCCATGACTTTATCCCAACCCATTTCGGGAAATTCTTCTAAGGGTGCACCCCAGGAAACACCTGCATTGTTGACAAGAATATCGAGCTGAGTCTCACGAGAGGACAGTTCATCGGCAAGTTTTTGAGCACCATCAACCGTAGATAAATCCGCTGGTATAGAAATACACTGAGCATTGTATTGCTCGCTTAAACGTTTTGCCGTTGCATCGCAAGCTTCTGCTTTTCTGGAACTGATATACACCTTCACGCCATTGCTTAAAAAACCAGCAGCAATCATTTCACCAATACCGCGAGACCCGCCAGTAACTAATGCTGTTTTACCTTCAATTGAAAAGAGTTTATTTACGCTCATATTCATATTCGTGTTTTTCCTTTTCTCTAAGCTGCCTACAAATTAACCATTAATTTGCTGCACCACGAGTTTGTCGTTGTGAATTTGTGCCGCATTATAAGCGTTGTCGCCAAGACTATCAAAATTGCGTAATATACTTCTCTCGACCAGATACCATCGCAAGAAGATGACAGTCATTCGGCTTTTCTTCCCACACCTTTAAAGTAAAAAATGTGGGAGTAACGCCGACAACCCCCATATCAATTTAACGGAGACATCACATGGAACTCGGATTAAAAGGAAAAAAAGCAGTTATTTTGGGAGGAACAAGAGGCATAGGTAGGGCAATTGTCGAGAATCTGATAAAAGAAGGCGTTAACATTGCTCTATGTGCTCGCAACCCGGAACAAGTTGCAGCGTGTATTAAGGAATTATCGGGCAAGGGTGTGACGGTTATTGGAGAAGCGATCAACATAAGTAACGGAGAAGCTTTAAAAAGCTGGGTTTGCTCTGCTGGAGAAGAACTCGGTGGTATCGACATTCTCATTTCGAACGCATCGGCGATGACACAGGGTAGCAGTGAAGAAGATTGGAAAGCCGGCTTGTCCATCGACATACTCGGTTTGATGAACGCGACAGAAGCAGCAAAACCCTTTTTAGAAAAATCTGCCATCGAAAACGGAGATGCATCAATAATTTCAATTGGTTCAGTGTCTTCTGTTAATGCTTCCGCTCCCTCTGCTTACGGTGCCATTAAAGGAGCACTGGTACACTACATAAAAGGCCTGGCCAAGGAAAACGCTGCCAAGCATATTCGGGCCAATGTCGTCTCACCGGGAACCGTTTACTTCAAAGGCGGTGTTTGGCATATGATTGAGGAAAATATGCCCGACGTTTTTGCAGCGACTATGAAACGTAACCCCACCGGTAGAATGGCAACGCCTGAAGACATAGCCAATGCAACTGTCTTTCTCGCTAGTCCTCTATCGTCGTTCACCACCGGAATCAATTTCATTGTCGATGGAGCGATTACCGATAGAGCGAACTATTGAGGCGGCTTTTTCCCTTGCAATGAAGAGCCACCCAAAAGTGCGACTCATTGCAATTCGCCCCGACTTCTCAAATTTATGGAAGCCGGGCCGAATTTTTCGATCTGTGAGCATGGGAAATGTTAGCTACCGCGCGCAAACAACACGATCGCGATAGCGCCTACAACAATCCCAAATACTTTTTGCCACGTTATTGTTTCGCGAAAAAACAGGAAACTAAAAGGCGCCGTAACGAGAAATCCGAGCTGTAATATCGGCGCTATCACTACCGCATCACCGTGCTTTAGCGCATACATGCCCAAAGTCATCATCGTCGCAATAATCACTCCCGATAACAAAGCGAAACCGAATATTCGCCGACTTATCTGATAGCCATCTCTTTTCATACAAAGAACATGCGATGACAAATGCGCGGTAGCTGCCTGAACCATCAAAAAGGCGGTTACGGAAACGCCACTCACTGCAACTACTTTGTGAAGGAATGTCATTAAGCCTGCCGAAAAGAGCGTGACAAATACCATCGGGTGCGGTCGATGGGCGGCTTGCGAAGACCACCCCATCACCATAAGGGCAACACAGGCAACACAAAGTGCAACTAGCCGCTGCGCGCTTAGTTCTTCATGTAAAAAGAGTACCGCCAACAATGCAGTAACGATAAACCCAAGCTTGCGAATAGCTGACGTTACAGCCAAGGGACCTCTTCCCATAGCATATAAGTAAGACCATCCGGTAATCACACCGATAATTCCTGAGAATATGCCAAGGAAAAAAAGCGGAACATTAAGATCAAAACCGATGCCTCCAGCACTCAGTAAAAGCAGACAAACGAAAACAGATCCTGTCTGTATAAGCATGTAACTATTTTCGTTCATGCCTTTTTGGTGAGCAAAACGGTATAGCAATTCATACACGCCATTCAGAACCAAAGCTCCAATAGCAAAAATTATTGCACTATTGTCAATCACCGACATGGGCTAGAAATTTCCGTAGGATATTATTAATGGGGATTGCAGGCACGGGATTCATGCGCCATGAACGACGATGTGTAGCGTTTCATTTTTTCATTGCAACCGAATCTCCGGTGTTTTAATACTAACCGCATTCGCTTTTTTTTACTAAGAAAGTGTTTTTTCTATGTAAATCTAATGATCTGCAATTCCCTCGACAAGGAACATTGGGAGTACACGGATTAACCTGCGACCGAGCACACCAAGTACCTTCTGCACACTGGCGAATTTGTGAAAGATCTGTAACATAGCTCCCATTACTCGAAAAAAACGCTACTATGCTGTTATATCTGTTGCGAGGCTACATGTTCAGCTGAACAATTTCTCTGTGAACAAAAATAAAGTGAGAGTCACCATGTATCATTTATGGCGTATCACAATTCTGCTGATAATTTTACAATTAGTCGCCTGCGGACAAGAAGAAGAGATTTCTGCACCTGATAACTATCACACAGTAGCCGATGCACAACAGATTATGCTGTGGATCCTCGAGCCGTCAGCAGATGTCATTTGGCAGTCCGCTGGTTCTATTATTACAATAGAAGGCGAGCAAGATCTAACGCCAACCACGGTTGAGCAATGGCAGAAAGTAGTCAACAGTGCAGCTATGGTCGCGGAGAGCGGAAACCTACTAATGATGCCAGGACGAGCCCAAGGCGATGACTGGCTGGAATACTCTCAAGGCCTAATTGAGGCTGGAACACAAGCTCTGGAAGCGGCACAAAGTCAGGATGGAAAAGCGCTCTTTGATGCGGGTGGTCAAATATATCAAGTCTGTAAAGCTTGCCACAATCAATATATGCCAAAGTAGAATAATAGTTTAATGATGTCTGAAAAGTTGTTGAAGCTGATTGTCGCTGTCGTGTTAGCCTGTGGCGCAGCGGCGGCGATAGCCCATGATATATCTGCGGATAACGCCCGCTATGTGCAAAATTTAACAGGAACAGCGGTGGGCCCCTTTTTATATTTGGGTGCCAAACACATGTTTACTGGATACGATCATCTGCTGTTTATTTTGGGTGTCGTCTTCTTCCTGTCTAAACCACGCGACATTATTCTTTATGTCACACTATTTACCATTGGACACAGCGCAACTCTGTTATTGGGCGTATTGGCAAACTGGCGGGTAAGTGGCGAACTTGTCGATGCCATTATTGGCTTGTCAGTTGTCTATAAGGCTTTTGAGAATATCAATGGGTTTAAAACACTCTCGATATGGCAACCCGACACGAGAGTTGCGGTATTTGTCTTCGGCTTATGCCACGGCTTAGGCCTCGCCACGAAATTGCAGGACTATATAAGCTCCGACAACGGCTTGTTCGTCAATCTTGTGAGCTTTAATCTCGGTGTCGAGATCGGGCAGCTATTAGCCTTGAGCGCTATCTTGTTGGTGTTGACTGTATGGCGACGACAACCCGGTTTTGCAAACCATACCTATTCTTTGAACCTTCTTATAATGTGCGCCGGCTTTGTTCTATTCGGATTCCATCTAACAGGGTATTTACTCATATGACACAACTAGAAAGCCCTAAACGAATGTTAGCCGCTTGTGGCGCCTCACTAGTGGTAGCTACTTTAGTTCTGGTAATTGCCGTATTACCAGCGGAGTACGGATTAGACTTACTAGGTACCGGCGAAGCATTAGGGTTGATGGAACTATCTGAGGAACAAACGTCAACACTACAATCACAAGACAGGCATTGGTATGCCGATAGTTTCAGTTTCACTTTGGCCCCTTACGAATCGCTGGAATACAAATACAGGATGGAGAAAGGTGCGACGATGCTGTATTCGTGGAATGCTGAAAATGAAGTGCTGTTTGAAATGCACAGCGAGCCCGATGGCGTAGCACCGTCTTTCGCGCAAACGTTTTCTACAGGTCGCAGTACGCATAAAGACGCTAGTTACAGAGCTCCATTTCCAGGAATTCACGGTTGGTACTGGCAAAATAGAACGGCTCAGGATGTCACGGTGCAATTAGATACTGCTGGATTTTTCCCGTATGCTATTGAGTTTCGTGAGGGACGAGAATACCGACACAATTTTGAAGCGTCCAAAGACACTAATAACAAAAATTAAAGAAAAAATTCGTGCATGTTTAACGACTCAAGCTCATCGGCTGGCTAAACAATTCCATAATAAAGTCGCATATTAAGGGAGATTTGAATCTGTGTTAAACGAAGTGATCTACACTTTCGCTGTATGGCTGGATTCTATGGCGCTAAGTACGCAGCTACACGAATCTTTTTATCTGTACAATTGGATCGAAGCCACTCACGTTCTTACATTAATGGTCAGTCTCGGCATGCTATTTCTGATCGACTTGAGAATATTAGGCTATGTATTGCCTGGCGTGCCCGCCGAAAAAATTGCCAGTCATTTGAACGTACCGATGCTCATTGGTTTTACTATCATGATTATTACGGGGTTGCTGCTGTTCTACGCTATACCTGTACGATCTTCGCAAAGCTTGTGGTTACGCATCAAAGTTGTTTTATTGGTAGCCGCCGCCATTAATGCTTTCATCTTTCACAAGAAATTAACGCAGGCCTCCACAAACTGGAATGTCAATGAACGAGCTCCCAAAAGCCTAAGGGTAGGAGCTATGTTGTCAATTTTTTTCTGGGTCCTAATTGCAATGTGCGGACGGTTTATTGCCTATGACTGGTTCGATTGCTCACATAACCAGGGGCCAATTATTAGCGCGATTGTTGGCTGTATAGAGGGTCAAACTTCTTTCTAACAGAACGCCCAGCTTTCTATGGCCAATGACCTGCGACTTTAGACACTTGCAGAAAATCTTGTACACTGCAACTCAGTACGACATTAGGAGCAACACATGCCCACTCTATCATTGGGTTCATATCGTAAAACAATGACCACAACTATCGCTATAGCGTTAGTTCTGGCATTCTCTTTTTCCAGCTTAAGACTGGATGCCTGGGATGCCTTACTGCCTTTTTTCGAATGGCTGGAAACAACAATTTTCGGGGTTATTGGTAAAACGTGGGGGGCTGCTTTTGCTGTCGTTGAAGCTATCCATTTACTTGCCATGGCGTTGCTCGGTGGCGCTGTGATCGCGAGCGATGGGCGCCTACTAGGAGTGATTTTGTCTGACTATCCAGCCAGAGTTATTCTGGATCAGTCTCATAAGGTCTTTGTCGTCGGTTTATCCATACTATTGTTAACCGGCGTATTCATGGCTTGCGGCGTGGCTATGAAAGTGTATTACCTACCTGTTTTTTGGTACAAAATGCTGGTGTTATTCGGCGGTATTATTTTTGTGTTTTTCATAAAAAGACCCCTTCTGAAAAATGACTTCGATCAGATCAATCCCACTGTCGTCAAAATGGTTGCAGTTTCTTCTCTACTTGTCTGGTTTACTGTCGCTGCAGCCGGTCGCTGGATTGGTTTTGCCTAAATCAAACGACGCGAGGCAGTTTGAAAAATTACAATTGACACCGCCGCATCACTATAACTGGAGGATAAAATGCACGAAAAAAGTCACGAACTAAAAGATGCGCAAGCAGCAGCAATTGTAGCCACAAGTACGATTCTGATTTTCTCAGCGGTGTATTGGACGATACAAATCCAGGGTGTTAGAGAAATGCTGGCTTTAGCCTATGGATAATCAGTATTTATGATTGGCCTCATTGCAAACCGTCCGGAAATTCAATCTGTCTGCTCACCGACTAGTGGACATCCCTAATACGGTTACCGGTCAAGTCCAACGATTTCTCATAAACACGAGTGTCGATATTCAACAGTCAAAGCCAAGTATGCGAAAAAACTACGGGGAAATGCGCCTTATCGTCAAAATAAGGAACTGGTGTTTCCAGATACAACGAGGTTCATACCGTTGCGTATCCGGAACACTTTCATCTTTGAACCAAGGTATCTACTTTTATCATGCCTACTATCCTGCCATGTTCCGCTGAGTCCCTATAGAAACGAGGAAGCTTTCTAACAAACTCCCCTAGAATAGCTTTGTCGCCAGCGTTTATATTGTCTGAGTCCATCGTATTATCATCTAGTGTCGATAGTTTTAGCCCATTCATAGACGCTTTCAGGGTCAGAACGAACTTGACTCTCGGGGTAATTACCGTATTTCCATGCCAGTCGGCCGCCACTGTGAAGTCACGTTTATAATCGGTCGCTAACATATCGTGCCCAAAGCTATGCAATTGAGGAGGAGCCATAAACCCTAGAGCATTAAGTAAGGTCGCAGGAATATCAAGGTGACTCGTCATGTTCGTGAAGGTTTTTGCCTGCTGTCCGGGAATATGAATAATCATCGGAACGCGAATTTGTTCCTGAACAAAGGTGGAATTATGGCCCCAGCGACCTTTCTCCATGAATTCCTCACCGTGGTCACCGGTGACGATAACAACGGTATTGTCATAGAGGTCATTCTTTTTCAAAGCGTCGAAAACAACGCCTAGACGAGTATCAAGATAGTGCGCCGCATTAATATATCGGTTTTTTATTTTCTTGATGTTTTTTTCGATATCAACTGACAGATAATCGAAGTCATCAAGATAATCTTCTTCGAGAATACTTTCATCGGGAAAATAGTAATTGGCGTGGGCAGACTCAAAAAACATAAAACCAAAGAAAGGGGTGTTCTTTTCCTTATTACTTTCCAGAAATGCCACTAAATCCTGGGTATTTTTTTTGTCTCTCTGCCATCCCTTACCTTCACGAAATTCCTGAAGCTGTTCCGGCTCAAGTGTCGAAAATATCGTTTTGTCAAACTCGGGGTAAGTAAAGCGCGCACTCGTAATCGCTTTCATAGCATAACGTTTTTTTTGTAGTGCTTGAATCAGAACGGGCGGGGTTCTCGTGTTCAAAAAGTCAAACCAATATGAACCGTATATGCCATAGAATTGACTAAACATCCCAAGCCGTGTGCCATTGCCACCACTGTAGTGGGATTTAAACCAAAGATGATTTTGTGCAAACTGAAAAGTATTGGGCATCACCCTTTCGGTCACCATATCGTGCCGCAAAGATTCTGCAGTGAGCCAGATGACATTGTACGGTGTCGTTATGCTATAACTGTCGAGGCCGACAATAGGATAGGATAGTTTTCCAGATTTGAATTTTGCAGCCTCTCTTAATTGAGGATCACCGCCAGCCTCGACACCTATCTTTTCCAAAAACCCATCTGCCGTCACGGGAATGTGCCAAACAATTCGAGAAGCAATAGAAAGCAATGTTGGTTGAGAAATATAAGCAGCATATGCGAAGGTTGACGCTTCGAAAATGAAGACACTTGTGACAGCGAACACCACCACTAATTTCCGTGGAATACGATTAAAAAACCGTTCAATCGGGACACTCTTTATCGCAACCAGGAATACAGCCGCAGCCAAAATTCCGCCAATGGCTGCAGATGAGTAAAATGAAGATGACAAACCTAGTGCATCGAGCCCTCCTGGTGTCGTTAACAAATTGATAACAAAACCGTCGATAAAGAAGTTATACATTGCGTGCAATTTGTAGTTTGAAAACACCAGTAAAATCATCCCAAGAGCACAAAAATGAAAAGCCAAAGCGACCCACAATCGTTTAGAAAAACGGATAAACCGATATAAAAGCAACAGCGGCGCGCTGATTATTAACGTCTGCAACCCCGCTGCCAACACTAGGTATAGCGAATCGAAAATGGTGTGAACTGCACTTGATGCATAAACAATAATGATCGTGAAAACTACGAGAACTGCCAAAATGGCCGACCGTTTTATACTGGGATTGATTTTTAACACAGATGTTCCCTTACAAATACACACATAGTAACTACGCAACCTTAAGAAAGACTTAGGTGAACGTCTGACACTTGCAATTGTCCTGAACTCTTTGAGTGAGGAAAATAACGATCAAAAAAAGCCGTAGCTATAGTCTCCCTTATAAACGTCAATCAAAGACGTGAGCTAATGCATGTTGTTATCTGCTAATCTGAAAACCTAAAAGTTCGTCGCAACCATGTCATTGATTTCTAATAATGGCGGATTAAGATATTCTATTCGTAGCGGACGCGTCTATCCGCAGAATAACTACACCGATTGACTTGTGACTCTGCCGGTGATTATGACGAGGAAGTGAGTTTTTCGCCTATAGAGATGATGCCAATTCCATTGGCGGGATTATTGTGCGCCGTTACCCTTCACAGTATCAATACGGAAATAATCGGTGGCAAACCTCACTGGAAGCGATATATTTCTCCGGCAAATAATTTTACCAAACGATAAAATTTACTTGGGTAGGGTTTATCGATATTGGCCAAACCTGGTGTGGTAAAGGACTACTGGGTGACAATGAGAAGACATCAACAGCACTACCGGCGTGGGCTTGAGGTGATTATCGAGTAAGTCCAGTAGTAAAAACACGGTCCATTCAATATCACGCACACTTAAAGCTAAGGAGAAAAAAAAAGCAGTTGAGAAATGAGTTCTCTCTCGACACCGGTTTTTGATCGATGTCGCAACAGGCGACTATCTATGAATAAACATCACCCTAGCTATTCGAAAAAATCACAAGGCAGATGTATCGGTTTCCATTCCTAGTAAAACCCGGCCGACTAATTCATACGTTGGCGGTCCGACCATAATGTGTTGGGTAGCCACGTGAGCATCTCTAAAAATTCGGGATAAGGGACTGGACTTAAAAACAGAAGAACCACCGGCGGCATTATACATAAGATCGACAGCCAACGTCGCCTGCCTCGACGCGTTAGTAGTTGCTAAGCGCAATAAGGCTCGATGATCAACCGTTAATGGCTCGCCCTTTTGTGCTGCCGCCCACGCGTCATTCACCGCTTCACGCATCAAGGCCTTAGCCGATCGCAACGCCGCCTCCGCTTCGGCGACTGCAGACTGGACATAAGCTCTATTTGCCAACGTTTTAAAACTAGCGACGGGAACCTTTCCTCCGGCTAGTTTCACCAGCTCATCGATAGCACGCCTGGCCAAACCCAAAGAAACGGAGGATACGCCCAAGCCTAATAAACCTAATAGGGGAAATTGATAGAGGCCATTCATTCTTGGTTGGTCGACACCAAACCTTATCCATCGGCCCTCGGGAACAAACACAGAGTCAACGCAAAAATCGTTTGAGCCCGAACCTGCCATTCCATGAACATGCCAGGTGTCCAAAATCTCAACCTGATCTTTGGAGAAAAAGGGTAATAAATGAAAAACACGACCGTCGTCGTCCTTTAAGATCTGACCATTATCATCCACCAGCAATGTGCCTCCTAGCATCCAATCGGCGTGCGTTCCGGCACTGCCCCATTGCCAACGGCCGGTGACTTCGATGCCGCCCTCTACTCTAACCGCCCGACCATTTGGCGCGGTTACCCCACAAGTTACGACCGCGTCCTCTCCGAATATATTTTCGGCATTATGTTCATCCAAGTACCCCGCCATAATAGCGGTGGCAGCACAAACCATTACCACCCAAGCAGCAGATCCGTCACCTTGAGCGATGATATCGATAACATCTAATGTTTCCATCGGATGGCTTTCTAAACCGTTTAGCGACTTCGGCCGACACATATCAAAGATACCGGCCTTCTTCATTGCAGTTATTATCTCAACAGACACATTACCGTTTTTTTCGGTTTCGTCTGCCAGAGAACTAACCAGCTCCGAGATCTTTTTTGCGGCTTCAATCATAATTAATCCCCCTTTTAGATTCTTCTTTGGAGCTCGAGTTTCGAAGAGCTGTTCGATGGTGTAGACACTTAGAAAACAGTTCGTTTTTTGTACAAATAATTAACAATAAGCAATATCGATTATTGATATTTTTCTCTTCTCGAGCGAAACTCATCATTCGCAGTACTCAGCAATATCTGCTGGCGGTCTTCCATCGCCATAGCGGCGTCCATGCTGGGTGCATCAATGGCAAAGTTAAGCGCGTCTTTAGTCAGTTGCAAACCCATTTTTGAAGTCGCCAACATAGCTTCGATCATCTCGGTAGGCGCATCGTCTAACTCATCATCTGGAACAACTTTGGAAACCAGTCGATGCATAACCGCCTCTTGTGCGTGGATAAATCGTCCTGTGAGTAACAGTTCAGATGCGAGCGATGCTCCCACCAAACGCGGGAGAAAATAGCTTGAACCCATATCACATCCGGTTAAACCGATGGTCAAATAGGCCGCGTTCAACTTAGCACTCTCTCCAACTATGCGTATATCGGAAGCCAAGGCGAGAGAGAAACCGCCCCCACAGGCTGCCCCCTTGATTAGAGAGATGATAGGCTGCGGACACCGTCGCATTGCTTTGTAGATGTCGCGAATGTTGGTTTGTCCCTTTAGACTATCTTCAACACTGCCACGAGTCCCCTCTTCTTTTAGGTCTAAACCTGCACAAAAAGCTCTCCCCGCTCCTTTTAAGACGATAACTCTGGTTTCTTTGTCATCGTATTTTTCTTCAAAATAACCCCTTAACCGACGTACCATTTCCTTACTCAGGGCGTTCAAGCGGTCGGGGCGATTCATCGTTACCCACTCGACTTCACCGCGCTTTTCAATCAGTAATATTTCTGAGTGCTCAGTCATTATCCATTTACTCTTGTTATTTTTTTAAGTAACAATCCGGCCAACGTTGTTCGCAGAAACGGATTTTCAATCGTCGTACATATGTGTTTTTTTAAATAGAAATTGGTTTACAAGATACTTGAGATAATCCCGCAAGTCCATGCCAACGAAACGCCAAACATCGGCGGATTTAAATTGCACACAATTGATCAGGACAATGCTAAACTCGTTGATTTGACGATCAACCAAAGGAGAAATACCGTGACTGCGAGTAAAGAGATTCATCTAACATCACGCCCAAAGGGCGTACCCGCCCAAGACAATTTTGAGATCGTAAGTACCGACATAGCAGCGCCCGGCGACGGCGACGTACTAGTAAAGAACATATACATGTCTGTCGATCCCTATATGCGTGGCAGAATGAGAATGTCTCCCGTCGGTGAAGTATTAACTGGCGGCGCGGTAGGCAAAGTCGTTAGTTCAAATCATCCAGAGTTTGTAGCTGGCGACTACGTAAGCAGCGACCAAGGCTGGCGTGAATTTTACCTGTCAAACGGTGAAAACCTCACGAAAATTGACGCCACGATCGCGCCTCTCAGCACCTACCTGGGTGTCATGGGCATGCCCGGTTTAACCGCTTATGGAGGCTTGCTGGTTACTGGTGAACTGAAAGACGGCGAGACGGTATTTGTTTCCGCGGCAACTGGAGCTGTCGGTAGTGTCGTCGGTCAAATCGCTAAAACCAAGGGCTGTAGAGTTATCGGTAGTGCAGGCAGCGACGACAAGGTTAAGCAGCTAATAGAAGAGTATGGCTTTGACCATGCATTCAATTACAAAACGGCAAATCCTCTAGCAGAACTGCGTCAAGGCGCACCCGATGGTATCGACGTGTACTTCGAAAACGTCGGTGGAGAGCAATTGGAAGCCGCGCTTACCCACATGCGCCCTTTCGGCCGTATACCAATCTGCGGAATGATCGCGCATTATAACGATGATGGCACGCCAACTCCCGGTCCAAAGAATCTTATGGAAACGATCTACAAATTTCTAACCTTGAAGGGATTTGTCGTCACAGCTTTCCAAGACTTGAAACCAACGTTTGAAAAAGACATGGCAGCCTGGATAAATTCTGGTCAAGTGAAATATCACGAAACAGTCCTCGACGGAATCGACAATGCGCCAAATGCCTTTATCGGACTATTCGATGGTTCTAACAATGGAAAAATGCTAGTTAAACTAGCCGATGACTAAGTAGAACGAGGTCGCAGCAGGGTATTCGTGTCATTGGCCACCCCGCTGCGTCTAGTTAGTAGCCATCCAGAAACTCGTCTTTGCGAGCGAAGCGCGGCAATCTCATGGTGCAAGAGTGACCATTATTACCTGCATCGGAGCGGCCTGCGGGAGATTGCCGCGTCGCTACGCTTCTCGCAATGACACT
>JBLHNZ010000022.1:0-17410 GCA_047623245.1 Oceanicoccus sp.
GCGATTGATGACCCGTCTTGTGATTAGTAACCGCCAGTTCATGTCGAGTCCAAATATCATCAATCTTTCGAATATCTGTGACTACTAGAGACTTTAAGAGCTCATCTTTTGGGTCCCAAAAGTCCGCTCTGGTCACCAACCAACTGGAACTATTAACCCAAAATTCGGTTCGCCCGTACCCCAACTCCTTAGCGATCTCATCGCTCTTCGGCGTTGAGGACAATTTGAAGGTTCTTATGCCATTCTCCACAGCTTCGCCAATCAATTTGTAGTCGTAATCAGCAATACCTAATTTGCCTTCCAGCTTGATATCTTCGTAGGTAAAATCCGTACCCAAAAAATAGTCTCCACGGTCGGATGAGGAAATACGACGTACTTTCCTAATAGCCGGCATATATAACCACTGATCGTCGTCGACATTTACCTTCGAATAGTCCCAGGTAAGAAAAGCAGTGCCTTTCACGTTGGTTGGTTTTCTGTAAAATATGACCGAACGTTTTTCGTCGTCAAAGTACTTGCGAAAACCAAACGTTTCTCTCACTCGCTCTCGACCTCGCCGGTCAGTCAAATGCATAACGAGCTTGCGTGATACGAACTCGCCGTCTCGAACTTGATTAACGCGGTGTACAATATCGTTAGCAGTTAAACCTTCTTCTGCGTAAACTTCTGAAGATAGGAACCAATAACCCCCAATACCGATCACCAAAACCGTCGACACGACTCGGGCCAGAGAACTACGAGGCGTAGCTTGGGCTTCGACCGATCCCTCAATAAACACTGGTTTAAACACTTTTATCATCGCGGGCAGCAAAGTCATACTTGCAAGAAAACTGGTCGCAACTGACAGAGCAACGATAATTCCGAAATTATTTAGCGGCACCACCTTGCTCGAAATCAAAACGCCAAAGCCACAAGAAATGGCCAAAAAGTTAAATAGTAAAGCTCTGCCGGTTGTAGGATAAAAACGTTCGAGGACTTTGTCGACATCACCATTAGAGATTCGGTAAAGGGAGCGCATTCGATCGACAGTGTGTATCGAAAAATCCACTCCAAGACCTATTGCAACAGATGCAAACATCGACGTGCCGATTCCCAAACTGATATTCAGAGCAACCATGGCCGAATAGACGAGCAATATTGAGCCCAATACGGGAATCAACGTAAACAACCCAGCTAGACTCGATCTAAAGAGCAGTGAAGACACTGCCCACACAAGAGACAGAGCGATAGCCAAACCAAGAAAATGACTCTGCCCTAGATCTTTTATCCAGTGATAATTGACATTGACGCGGCCGGACAGGGTCGCGTGAACATCCTCACTATCAAACTCGCGCGCGATATAATCTTCCAAGCCCTCCACTATATCTTTCGTATTTTGGAATCCTCCGGTATTGATATTGACTCGAACGTTCGCCATCTGATAATCGTAGTCAACTTCTTCTTCAAAGTCCGTAGGGTCAGAGGATGCCGAATACAGCAGAAAATATTGCGCTACTAGTTCCATACTGTCAGGCAGCTTATATTCGCCTAAGGAACCACCATTTAGCGCACGATTCATTTGTTTGAGATAATCAACAATCGACGTGGTGCCCTGCACAGAAGGTAATGTTTCGGCAAATGCCTGCAAGGCCTCTATCTTCTGTAAATTTGCTGGAATAAAAATATCTTCGGCATGAGCCGTTTCTATAACGATATCTAAGGTACTCGTTCCATCGAGATGCTTATTTATCATTTCGTCTGCCACATAGATTCTTTCGCTGGGATGAAACGTTGCAATTCGGTTTTCGTCAACCGTTAGATTTCTACTGGAATAAATTCCGCTGGCAGCCAATATAACGAAAATCGAGATAACAAGTTTTGGATAATTACAGGTAACCTTTCCAAGGAAAACCATCACCGTCGTAAAAACATCTGTTCCGCCACTATTGTGTTTTTCGACAAAATGGCGACTTACTTTCGCCTTGGTCAAGACCATAGCTGCCGGCAAAAAAATCAGTGAGTAGATCCCTGCTACCAAGACTCCAAATGCCGTAAACAACCCAAAGTATTTGAATGGAGGCATGTAAGACGCAAAATACAAACCAAGAAAACCCGCTATAGTCGTTAAGCTTGTCAATGTAATAGGACGCCATATTTCCAACATTGTTTCTACCACTAATGCTTTCAAATCTCGATCAGGATACTTAATCTGGAGATCGAAGTAGTGGCTATAAATATGGATTGCATCAGCTACGGCGATTCCTATCAAAATAACTGGTAATGCATTGGTAATAACAAAAAAAGCGACGTGACTTGCCGCCATTACACTAAGCGTCATCAACACCGATGCGGCTATAATGACATTTCCTGTCAGCGCCGGACTGAAGCGTCTGAATGCGATAATAATAATAATGGTAATAATAAGGCCCGCAAGCGGATTGAGGCGACCGGCATCAGCATCAATGTAACTACCCAAATACCCCGCAATCGCGCCCTCACCGGCAACATGAATTTCCTCACCGACAGCAATTGGAGCGCGATCTACAATTTCCATTACTCTCTTATAGGTATCCTCTGCCTGCAGTTCGTCAATCATCTCTGCGACGATTAGCGTGGCTTTCCCGTCTTTCGCAACCAGGCTGCCCCTATAGAGTGGAAACTCGTTAATGGCTTGCCTTAAATATTCTGAGGTAGCTTGACTGGTAGGTATGGGGTCGAAAAACTCAGTTACTTCCATACCGTATTCGGTTCCCACGATATTTTTTTCGGTTGCGAGACTGATCAATCGATCACTATCAACATTAACGAGTTGTTCGACTTCGTCATTAATCCATTGGACTAACGCAAGGGTGCTCGGATTGAAAACACCATTCTCTCCCTCGTTGACTACCGCGATCACAAGCGGATCACTAAGTCCAAATTGCTCCTTAACTTTATCGCGATAGATCAAAGCGGGATTATCGGGCGCCAAGAAAGCGTCGGAACGAGTATCTTTCACCAATTGCGGTAAAAAGAGTAACGTTAACCCCATAACCAACAAACTAAGTGAAACGATTGCTCTTGGATTATCAACAATAACTTGAAAAAAATTTGCCAATGGTCGGTGTTTATCTGTCGTATTCATTTAGCCCTCCAGTGCATGTATGCACATGCAATATTTGAAAATTGTAATAATTTGTTCCTACTCCTTCGTTACAATTGAATGAACATAGTTTTTCACCAAAAAAAACATCCACTGCTTTTCCTTTCATTCTTTTACGTTCAGCTGTACACCCCATTACTACCTGTCAAATTGAGTAATTGAATTCTTCATAATAAATGCATATACATGAGTTTATGTAAAAAAATATTATCTCTTTAGATCGGAAACGATATCCGTAATAGCAAAAAATTTGTTCGCAGAATCATCTCCCAAACGATCACGTAGTTCTTTTTGCGACTCTGCCCAACATCTAGATGCCGCCTCAAACAATGATAATCCCGAAGTCGATAGCGATAGAAAGTTAATGCGCATGTCTTCTCCTTTCGAAACGGTTATGTAGCCATCTCGGATTAAAGGTTTTAGCCCGCGCGTTAATGTCGTTTGATCTGTTAACAAAATGTTTTGCAGCTGTCTGTTTGTCGTTGTCTTACATAAATTAATGACCCTTAACAACGTATATTGCCCTCCCGTCAACCCACATTCTTTCATGTGCCGGTCATAGATTCTATTGAGTACTCTATTGGCACGTCGCAAACTGAAATTGAAACATTGTTCCATTGCCCACAACCTACAAAAAGAATTTTCAAAAACACCATATTACATGCATATACATTTAATGCAAGGAATTTGTATTAAATTGGGACTGCACAGATCTTACCGCAGGTTAATACCCTTCGTCTCAGGCTGTTCGCCAAGCACCCAGGCTTATGGCAGTGGCCGTTATCGTTCCATAGAGCACCATTCCGAGACCGGCGAAATAGAAAACAGTGTCGGGACCACCACCGAACCAATGAATACCAATGAATGCACCGCTCACGGTTACTGCAAAGCGAAAGATTGTCGCCAGAACCGGCCAACTAACCTTGCCCGCCCCCTGCGATGCAAAATACAACGATAAGCCTAATCCTTGAAATGCGAAACAAGGACCGACAATCTGCAAAAATCGAAAACCAACATCGAAGGTTTCTCTATCATTCGTAAATATGCCTACCCACAAACCTGGCCAGTAAGCCGCCGCACACCCAATGACTCCGGTCAGAGCGCCAGCAAATGCCCCCCCGACCCAACCAATTTTTTCGGCTCTTCGCATATTCTTCGCCCCGACATTCACACCTACCATTGATGTCATGGCTGCGCCAATACCAAAAACCATCGGCACTAATAAAAACTCCAGCCTAGAACCTATACCAAAGCCCGCTAAGGCAGCATTGCCAAATCGTCCCATTAATCCTGTCAGTATTAAAATAGAAAGAACAGTCAACAGCGGAGATAGCGACGCAGGAAACGCTACTTTAGTTATATCGGAAAATTGAGTTTTGTTGAGTCGAAAATTTGAAAACCGCAACGGTACCGTGACGTTCCCAAAAGTCAAACCGGCGACCAATACTGATGCACTGATAAAGCCAACCGTTATCGCAGAAATAGCCGCCCCGACGATACCCATTTGCGGTAAACCTTGCCATCCTAAGATCAAGGCACCTGACAAAGGTACTTGAAGAACTGCCGCAAACATCATTACCGCTGCGGGAAACTGCATATTCCCCATGCCTCGATACACCGCACTCAACGTATTGGTTAACCACAAAACAACGGCACCAGTAAACAAGATATCAGCGTAAAGAATGGCTTGGCGCAATACGTCCCCTTCCCCACCGAGAACACTCAGTAGTCGCCCACCACCAATCCAATACAGAATCAAACAGCTCCCAGCTCCGGTAAAAGCAAGAATAACAGCATGCCAAACCAATGTTTCTGCTTTGCGTATTTCTCCCGCCCCAAGCGCACGTGCTATTGATGACGTAACCGCGCCACCTAATGCGCCCGCCGACATCATTTGCATCAACATCAACATCGGAAACACCAGCGCAATTGCGGCGAGTGAAATTGTCCCAAGTTGCCCCACATACCATACTTCGGTCATACTGACCGCCGCCTGCAGTAAAAAAGCGATCGCGTTAGGACTCGCCATTTTGAGTAGTAAAGGGAAAAGACTCCCGTAAAGTATTTGTTGGGTTTTCGCGTCACCCAAAGCTTGTGCCTGCGTCATTTTGTCGTCTCCAACATTTTTACTCGACGAATAAACGACCTGTTTCTTACAACATTTGTAAGTAATGCTATCGCTAAACAACACAGTCCCATAACCAAAAATCCCACGTCTGCATATACCATTCGGATTAGGAGTGTGATCCCGAAGTGCAACAATGATAGGTGATTAAACTTTCTCTTACAAGAATGCATACGCATGGAGTAACAAAAAAAATAGCTAACTATTTAAGGCGGCTATTTTTTGGGTCAAGGAAACTAGCTCTTCAGGGAAATCGCTTCCCAATCGCTTTATCAGATCTGTCTGCGCTTTCTTCCAGCATTTTTTCGCCTCCTTATACAAGGCTATTCCTTTTGGTGACAACGCCAATAGCTTTACTCGTAAATCTTCTCCTTGAGTTACCTGAATAAATCCATCTCTAATTAGCGGTTTCAAACCACGAGATAGCGTCGTTTGGTCAATTAACATTAATGCTTGTAGATCGCGATTCGTGGTTTGTTTGTGCAAATGAATGACGCGCAACATAGTAAACTGACCGCTCTTTACACCACAATGTTGAAGATGCCCATCGTATATTTTGTTCACGACTCTGTTCGCTTTGCGCAAATTAAAATTCAAACATTCTTCTATCATTATCGTCTTCTGAGGAGGTTTTTGTATGTACTATACATGCTTAAACCCCGCGGTCAAATTTTCGACTGAGTTCCGAACAATAAGTGCGCGGGTCTATTGATTACATCCACGATATCCTTTATCGAACCTTACCCGGAAGGGAAAAACATCGAAGACCCACAAAAACTATCGGGCCATTACGTTACAGTTGAATTTCTCACCACAAAAAATGAACTCTGCTCCTAGCCACTGCAGCTAAAGCCTATTATGTCACCCCACAATCTATATGCAGCGTAATGATATCTCTAAGTCAACTTCACCACACTGAGATCAATTTTCGTCCCACCTTCAATCGCACATTTTGGGCGTACTTGGTTCTTGTTCAGTTCGGAGCACATTGTTTAGGAAAGCGATACTATGATAGAAACCCACCAATAATATGAGCTCCATAATTTGCTCGACTGTAAAACTATCGTCGGCCCGCGACCACAAACAATTCGAGATTGTCTTGCTATCCACCAGCTCGTCGACCATCTCAATCAGCAAAGATTGATGACCAGTCCACGCATCGGACGTCGCACCACTAAGTGTCGTCGCGCGAATCTGATCTTGAGTTAATCCAACAAAAGCCGAAAATGCTTTGACATGCACTCCCCATTCATAAGCACAACCGCACCGAGCGCTAGTCCTGAGGATGACAATTTCGCGGTCGATCATTTCTATCGGACTGTCTTTGTCCAGTAGTCCAGCTTGCCCCACTTTTGTTAGCATTCTCTCACTGTGCGCCAATGTTCGAAAGAGCGCCATGGGACCTTCCGGCCCTTGCTAGAATGGGTGCTACCACAGACGGAAAAGGACTGACTAGGGGGCTTAATCGTGGGCTATTCATATTCTATTCTCGCTCGTTGCGCTACGCAAAATGTAGCACAAGAGTAATACAGATCAAAATATTTGCTACTATTTATGTAGCTATTTATCTAAAACTATTTGTACAATGGCCGTCTGCCTTGAGTCCAATTACATTGTCGAGAAAAAATGAAGAACGAATTAAGGCCCGGTAAGACCAGTAATTACACGAAGTCAGGGCGACCAATCATGGTCCTTTTGGAACTGCTTGGACGCAAGCAAACCTTGCGAATCTTATGGGAGCTCAGGGATGAACCCGCGACATTTAGAGCGTTACAAGAGCGCTGTGGCGGAATTTCTCCGACCATATTAAACCGACGAATCACTGAAATGCGCAGCTCGGGAATGGTCGAGCATCAGCCAAGCCTTGGCTATACCTTAACGTCGGAAGGAACCGAGCTTTTAGTCATGTTGCTCCCCCTGCGAGTCTGGGCAGAAAAGTGGGAGAAAAGAATTGAATCACAAGATCTTGATGACATTAGCTAGACGAGTCATCCAGCCCCTATCGAGACGTTCGAGCCATAACAATAGTCTCGAATCATCATCATTCGCTCATTCATTCAAATTAAAGCACTCTGACCACAATGCCTAAACTCCGTATTACTCGATTTATTGACTATTCGGGAAGTTTCGTCGATCGTCGTCCGTCGCCTCGTCGCTGCATTCACCTCGTATAGACATTTCACCCATGGCCTCATGACGATCCAGTTCCTCATATCCCTCTCGACAAAACCCATTTTCCGCCAAGGCGGTTTCCAGCTTTTCTTTCAATTTAAGGTCCCTTTGCCTAGGGTCAATGTGCTCCGAATCAGTATCCCCGATAGAACGGCTGGATTTGCCGGTCGATTTTTTCCCTTCGCTATTTTTTCCATTATTTCTTCCACTACCGCTTCGTCCAGGAGGACCATTACCGTGTCCTTTCTTCCCGCGTTGTCCCGCCGATCGCTTTTGCTCATTCATAGGTTTTTCAGGAAGCTCAAAACGATAGACAAAGATCTTAGTTCCATCCTGTGAAATCTGCGTTTTGAAAACCTCAATTGCCTTTGGTTTTTCACGTGCACTCATACAGGATGCCAGTAGAATAGGTAAAACTATACAGCTGATAATCATCCGAGTTTTTAATTTTTTCATTAATTTGTTAATCTCTAATCAAGAACTAGAATCGCGACCTGTCTAAATCGTTTGTCGCACTGTTAGTTCTCGCTTTGGTGCAAAAGTTTCATCGGTAAATGTAATTCCTAAATAAAAAGTAAAAGGCAGCAAGAAGCATGGTAGCCAGTGAATAATTCATAACAATAGAAAGATATTTCAGAGCGACTAAAACAAGTGATGTTGACTTGCAGTGCCTTCTTCGCCTTATGCGATCGCGGAAAAGATCAATACTCAATGACGGGTCTCAATTTATTACCAATAAAAAACCCAGAAACACCTAATGGAAAATCTGACAAGTACAGCTGCCATTATTACGCATTAGACTATTTTAATGTCTGCTGTAAAATGAGAACTACAGTAAACTTAATCGTCCACGTCCAATACGAAAAAACCGAACGATCTGTCCAGTTAGCGATGTTAATACTCACATTGAAGCTTCCGGGTTTATTCAGACATGTAACTAAAGGACGCAGAAAAAAGGCCTGCTATACAACTGCGGCCGGTAGTCGGCTTTTACTAATCGCGCCTTTAATCATTCGCTACAAATACGCGATCGCGACCATTTTCCTTAGCACGGTAGAGTGCTTGATCTGCTTTGCTCAGTGCATCTTCAATTGAACTCTCATAAGGTCCGCACTCGGCGACACCTACACTGGTAGTGAGCCGTACTTCACTTGAACCTGCTTGCACGACAATTTCCGAAACGGACTTACGTAACCTCTCAGCTAATTGCTCCGCCGCAGCAACTGAAGTGCGAGGCAAAATAATGGCAAATTCTTCACCGCCAATTCTACCGGCGATATCAGCATCGCGCATCGTTGAAAGTATTGTGTTTGCTACCTCTCTAAGGGCTTCGTCGCCCACGCGATGACCGTAATTATCGTTAATCGCTTTAAAGTGATCAAGATCAATCATAACGATGGCATACCTTGCAACAGACGTTTCACGTTGCCGCCCGAGCATCTCACCGTAATCAAAGAATGCTCGGCGATTATTAAGACCCGTTAAGGGATCTGTCCGAGCTAGTAACTCGGCCCTCCTCGTTGCAGTTTCTAACTTTACTGTTCTCTCAATCACTTTTTTTTCTAATTCGAATCTAGAGAGATTAAGATTCTCTGCTAATTTTTTTTGCGCTTCGTCTTTTTCAAGACGTAGACCACGAATCCGCCCCACCAACGCCAACGATAAAAGCGCTATTTCAATCAAAGCACCGACCCCCAATGCGTAATAGCTGAAGTGACTATATTCAAGAAGCCCTTGTGCCAAAGCAGCAATTAGCGACATGCCTCCAATCGACGAAAAAAATGCTACAAAGAAATACCCTGCCGCTGCAACACGGCGAAACCACGCAAAAACGCCAAGGATTGCAACAAAAACAAGACCTACTGAAGCCAATGCTGTTACTGCGGTTATTATTATTGAATGGAAATACCCGACAAAGGAAACAAAAAAACCAATGACAGATAACCCAAGCAATGAAACCAAAAACGTATCGGCCCGAGGTGCCAGAAATCGTATTTCGAGAAAACGCCGAGTAAAAATTAGCATAAAAAACGTCGTTGCCGCTATGGTCGCTGCATTCATGCTGAGATTAAAAGCTATCAACTCAGGCCACAAAAATTGATAGTTATAGCCGTAAATCGTCCCGCATAACACTAAAACAGATAGGTTAAAAAGAAGATAATTCAGGTAATTTTTATCTCTTAGAATTACGAATACGAAAAGGCTAAACAATGATAGAAGAGCAATACCACCGACCAGAAAGCCGACGAATAATGTATTCATCAAATTTTTGTGGCTCGCACCTTGTTCTGATAAAACCTGTCCGCCAATCGTTAAAGCGCCTCTACTCGAAACGCGCATATAAACGTCGTTAGCTCGATTCGGCTGTAGCTCTATCGGTATAAAAAATCCTCCACCCTGCATAGCCCGCGCTTTAAAGGGTAATTCGGAGCCATAGGATGTTTCGTTAAATTCATTCGCATTTGAAGCTTGAAAGACCTTAATACCTGAAAGCCAAGGCACAGGAAGATGGATATATATGGGTCTTTTTCCTATTCCCGTGTAGTTAAAAGAGAACTTCAGCCAAACTGTTTCATCCGAATATCCCCTTGAAAGCGACGTTCCCTGACATGAATTCCAAAGCGGCTGCCCTTTTTTAGCCGACACGGTCTCGATCGATTGATCTTGGTAATCGTCTATGTAAACTTCACAAATGTCAGCGAGGTCCCAGGCTGGGAAATCGTCGTTTCCGATGGTAGTTAGAGCATTCGATTCATTGGAAAACAAGAAGGCAACTATCAACACCAGCCCATTCAGTGAAAGAAAAGTACGCCAAATAGCGATGGAGAACTCCGCCTTAGGCGTAAAGTAATTCACCAGCGAGGCCATTTCTTCATGTAACTCTTCGACATCTTATTAAGTATGTAACGCATCCACTAATCAACCTGAGCAACGAGACCAACGAGAGCAAGATGAAATAGTAACACTGCGGAGCAATAAGTGGTTAAATTTTGTCCGCATGAACAGTTTTTTTGCTGCTGCAAAGAAGACTTTCCATCCATTTGGCCAAGCTTCTGTAGCGGGTTTAAGACATTAACTAGGTAAATAATCTGAGTACACTGCATAGTAACAACCGTTAAAACACTGCTTGTATTGCTTTATCGGTTTCTCGCGCTCAACCTTCTGAGCAGTCGCGGCCGCTGAGAAATAACACCGCGCAACTGGCATTGACTTGTGATCTAATTCGTTTCAAATGTCACGATTTCGACTTGGCATTGATCACAGACTTTTCCTTTTCTTTCTATTCTACAACGGCACCGTTTTCGCTGGACCCTTGCTCTGACATAGCTACAAGGCCTGTAGTTCAATATATCTTAACCAACTGAAGAGTTGCCATCTAATATCGGACCGCACAACTATGTATCTAGTACGGATCCAACACCCTAATTGGGCTGCATTGCAAATTCAGTTTAGATTCACGACGTCACATTGATCGGATCACCAAAATTCGCTAAGGAATGAAAATATCAGAACAGAACGGATACTAAAAACAAGGGAAAGTCCGAATGAGTCCGTCGAAAAAGTGTCTAATTATTGGACTGTTTAATGACCGAATTGTCGGTGAACCAGTTACGCGCTCAATCGAGGTGAATAGCTTCAATAAAGACTTTCATGTTTCGTTCACGCAAGCCGAGATAGAGCACGGTGAAATATTTTATAATTACACGAATAGCAAGAATCCGCGGGAAGAGTTACCCGCTATCAGCGTATTTTATAAAGATACTAATGGGGAAATATTTCATAGCTATTCATGTTATGCGCGAGGTTTAGACATGTTAAACGGCGCTTACCACTTCATGGACATCGTGACAAAAAGGTCGCGATCAAGCCAGTCGGGATTATGGTATGTCTTGGCTAAGGCGTCACGAACAGTACGACGACGAATAGCAAACTTCGTAACCGACTGACGTTTAAAAAGGGCAAGGATATACTATTGGCTTCTTTCAATACACTGCTAGGAATCTCATAATGGACGTCCCTTTTCTATCAATGGGCATTCTATTTGTAGTTATCGGCTTGGTGCTTGTAATCTATCCAGATATTTTTCTGAATTTTTTCCTAAAAACTTGGACACGCGAGAATTCCAGATAAGCGCTGTACTAAATAACATAACGTATGGTGCAATATGTCTGTTCTACTCTGTCGGCTCTGAGTATCCTGTTTTATTAACCATCTTCGGCTTAATGAGGCTATAGATAAGATTCGTCACCTCTCGATAGGACTCGTCAACGCCATAAAAAAAGTCGTCAAAGATCTATTGAGGCCAGTAGACTTTCAGAGTTTTACGTCCGCCACAATAGAGGCAATTTCTCCTTTCGCAAAATTTATTGGTATCATCCACGCTGCAATCGAATGCCCTGTAATAACCGTCGCTTTATCCTAGATTATAAGATTACAATTACCCCGTTGCCCAATGCACTGAAATACACTTATTTCGATGCATATTTGGTTTGTATCGGGGCTTAGGTAAATCATCGAACAGCAGTAATAACGTCGCGTTTGTCGTCACTTTCAGGCGGTAATGTACAATTATCCGTCGAAGTTTAAATGTGAGCCCTCATTCATTTTCGAGTTGTTGTTTCCGGTTACCTGCCAGCGCGCACATTGATACCAATTCTGATAAGCTTGCGTCCTCGAATAGGCTATTGGCGTTCAAATCAACTGTTTTGATACCGATGAATGAGTTTTAACCACATTAAAAGCGCAATGAATAAAGAAAATACAACAGCTACGGCGACCCTAGAAAACCTGTACCGGATATTTACTGTTTCTGAAGCTCCCGAATCGACGTTAGGCGTTATTGATCAAGAGATTTCTGATAATCTCGCAGATTTCCTCCGCACCCGAATTGTTGCTCAAGAGAAGACCCTCAATGACATCGAGCAAGACTTCTGCGACGCTGTAATTCCCGAGCAACCTCAGTTTGTTTCCAGCTACACCGAGTTTGTACTCGACAAATTAGTTGCCCAGTCGGTTCACACAGCAGCTCCTGGCTTTATTGGCCACATGGCCGCGCCACTGCCGTATTTTATGTTACCGCTGTCGAAGATAATGATGGCGCTAAACCAAAATTTAGTAAAAATAGAAACATCCAAAGCGTTTACGCCCCTGGAGCGTCAAGTGCTAGCGATGCTGCATCACTTGATTTACCAGCGGTCAGGTGGCTATTACGAACAGTGGATGCACGACAGTAACCACGCCTTGGGTGCATTTTGCTCTGGCGGTACTATTGCCAACATTACCGCTTTATGGGTTGCGCGGAACAAATTGTTTGCTCCAAGCCAAAACTTCGCAGGCATTGCACGCGAAGGCCTTCACGGCGCGTTAAAGTACGCAGGTTACGATGGACTCGCCGTACTAATTTCCCGCCGTGGACATTATTCATTCGGTAAATCAATTGATCTACTAGGTATCGGAAGAGACAATCTGATTGCGGTCGATACCGATGAAAACAACCGAATTGATACAGTAAAATTGCGCGAACACTGCAAAGATTTAGCAGCGAAACGAATCAAGGTCATGGCGATTATTGGCATAGCAGGAACCACCGAAACAGGAAACATTGATCCTTTAGACGAGTTAGCCGACATCGCAGCAGAGCAAGACTGCCACTATCATGTCGATGCCGCTTGGGGTGGCCCAACATTGTTTTCCAAAACCTATCGCTCATTGCTCAAGGGCATTGAGAGAGCCGATTCCGTCACTATTGACGCTCACAAACAGTTGTACGTGCCAATGGGTTCGGGAATGGTATTGTTCAAAGATTCCACGGCCCTTTCCGCCATTGAACACCACGCCAATTATATTATCCGCAAAGGCTCCAAAGACCTCGGCTCGCGGACGCTCGAAGGTTCCCGTCCAGGCATGGCCATGTTAGTTCATGCCGGATTTTATATCATTGGTCGCAAGGGTTATGAGATTCTCATTGACAGTAATATAGAAAAAGCTAAACAGTTCGCTGCCCTGATAGACAACAATGATGACTTTGAATTAGTAGCCAAACCAGAGCTCAACATACTCGCCTATCGGTATGTTCCTGCCGCTATACAACTGCGTCTGCGCGGTGCAAAGAAGTCGGACATAAAAACCATCAATGACCTCCTTGATCAAATCACTCGTTTGATACAAAAAACCCAACGGGCTGCGGGTAAGTCCTTTGTCTCTCGTACGAGTCTAAATCCCCAGAGTTATGACGGAGAACCGATCATGGTGTTCAGAGTCGTTCTTGCTAACCCCTTAACGACGCTCGAAAATCTCCAATCAGTCTTGGACGAACAACGGGAGTTGGCAGTTTCCAGTATTCTTCATGATTTAATGGACTCACTGTATAGGCTCACCACGAATTGAGTCGTTATAAGACGGTCCCGCTCTTTCCAATCCAATTTAACCGCGCTGAAGCAACCCTCTCCGCACTTGCTAACACTAGTTTTCGAGTCAATATTATCGCGATCGAACGCTGATAAACGTAATTCTAGGGAGATCCGTCGAATCACTTACCTGCAAATTTCGTATGGGCTAGCAGAGAATAACTAACGGGGATCGACATTCCAACAATCTACACGCTCGAGTCTGTCGTTTCTAATCTACTTAGCCCCAGAGCTTCCCGGAATGAATTATGGAAATGATGTAGGGCAGGTTCGTTCCTTCCAAAGGTCACCTCTTTCAACAAACCGTTTTCCGCGGACTTTTGCTGATACTCTCCCATCAAATAGTCTTCCTTTTCAATCGTACTACTGAAGACTTCCATCGAACCTGCTAACGTGGGAACCGCATTGGCACGAACGTCTCTATCGTACACATTTTCGGGTGTTATTTTTTCTACGTTTTCATTCCCTTCGGCACTTTTCGCCCGGTCGATCATTTCTTGAGAAAAGTACGATCCAATTTGTGTCACCGAGCGTCCTGGATTCCGACGAACCGGATAGATTTTGATCAAGCTACAACTGGATGCATTGACCACTAATTGAATATTTGGAAATAAATAATAGAGTACAAACGTGCCATGAGTGATATCCCAATCCTTCTCTGGCTGATCTCTTAAAAGATCGATACCACGGGACGCAGTAACAAATCGATGATGGCGTCCAAATTCTTTGAAATGAAGATTATTCCCATAGAAAATCTGGCCGAGTGTCTGTTTGTGTAACTTCTGGAAGTGGTATGTTTCTCCGAACGTGTCGTTAGCTAGCTTCCAATTTAGACTCATATCAATCGTTGTACCACCTGCGTTCACAAGATTACCAAGCTGGTGAGACGCTATTTCCTCAGCCAACGGACCGAGTAACTCGTCTACATCTAGCAGACCATCCGGTTGCGGATGAACCCATAGTAAACCGTCTCGCTCGACCGATGGCAACTCGATCAGGCCATTACATGACTTATCGACTGCACCGAAATGATCCTCGTTGGGAATCGCTACCAACTCGCCAGCCCCCGAGTAACTCCATGAATGAAAAGGGCAGGTAAAAAGAGTCGTCTTGCCGCGCAGCTGAGAAGCAACCCGAACACCACGATGGCGACAGGCGTTCAAAAAGGCGTGAAAGTTCCCGTCCTTATCGCGAGTTGCGAGAATCGGTGTACCAAAATCGTCAGTGGTAAGAAAGCTGCGCGGATCGGGTAAATCGCCAGACAAACCAATCAGTTGCGGATGATTTTGAAAGAAAACATCCCACTCTTTTGCTGCCATGTCTGGACAAACATAAGACGACGTTGGCATTTTGTACTGGACGCCGGCATCAATATTCTTACCTTCGTCGAGTTGCTGCATGAGTTCTTTGAGTATGCTGACTTGAAGAGCGTGTTCCATGATAATGAGCCTCGCTGCAGATCCAGCCTTTGAGTTAAACAAGGATTCTCTATATTATTATTCTTTTATCACAATTTTTCTTTTCCGACCGAAACTGACTACCGGACACGGATTAAGCAGACCCAGTCTCGAGGCTCCTTTTGCCGAAAGTCCTTATTTTTTAACTGATTATCTATGGTAAAAAACCACACGGCACTTCATTCGCTCTCTTCAATTCCACTATTTATTATAGATACTGAACCGAAATGTCCACCCAACATTAGCCGCTTTCAACATTACCATTTATTAACGTTGTTACCGATAAAAATTTCTCGTTCACAATTGATGCAGTAACTATTTTCCGAAAAAACACTTCAAGCGGATCGAGCTTAGCCCTAAGAATACATGCCCGCACGGAATCCATATGTGAGATTGTCTAACACAGATCGGCTTCAGGCGAATTTTCGGACCATCACAATCAACTTTCGCTAATGGCGTTTCCGGTGCAGAAAGGGTTTTTCCTATTCTTCTGAATCGAAGCGTAGGGAATGAACTGACTTTTTAGAGGATAGGAGTTGGATAAATACTAGCAATTTCTACAGCAGTAACGGGTGTTGCTAAACAGGTATCATCTTCCTTAGGGGCATCGCTATATGCCGCGTCAACCGACTAATTCAATAACTTAGCGGCTTCGTTTCCGGACACGATATTGGCACCAAAGCACGAATCCCGACACACTAAGGAAAAACAATAGAACGGCCGCTATGTCAACGACCCAAACACCAACAGTTCCAAATACTCTGCCGCTATGAATGTCTAGAAAGACCCGTTCCCACGACAACCCTTGACCTCGGTATTTTTCGATTAACTCATTCCGAATCGATTCTGGCAATTCAGATGTTCTAGCCCAGCTCGGGTTGTTGACAATCATTGGTGAAAAGGTAATTTGCTCGCTATTGACCACAAATACACGCTTCTCTGTACTAATACACAATTGCCCTTCGCAAATACCGAACTGCTGTACTGGTACGGGCAACCCATACGCAGCCGTTATTTTATCTAATAAATCTCCTTGCCGATTGAATATCATTAGTTGTTGCTGGCACGCTAACCAGAAATAATCTTTATGTGCGAGCGCCCCAACGAGCCCTCCCCGACATTCCGCAATGAACTCACTATTCAGATATATCTGGTTTTCTTTATTGCTGCTGAGCCATTGATCACCTGATTTAAAACTCATCAGTTCGGGATTTTGAATGCCATAAAAAGCCAGCAAAGCAGTTTGTTTTACGTATTTCTTTCCCAAACCTAGGTCGCTGGTATGGTTGAGCAATAATCCCGTTACTGTTACCAGAGCTAATACCAAGGCAGCTGCCAATCCTGCACGTCGATGCCACCGCCACAACCACGGCCTAAGCACATTATATTCGAAGATTTTTAGTTTCATGAGATAGTTAAGAGCCCTGATCTTTTTCTGTTTGCAGGTAAAACGGAGTTTGGCGGTGCAAAAAAAGCGCCAGAGTAGCAATTTTCTTCAATGCCCGCACCGACAAAGTTGCGCCAGTGATACCATCGATTGTTTTGTCTAAGCCATATCGTCCTTTATCGCTTAAACCTGCTTGCTGAAATTGTCGGGTAAAAAAGGGATAGCGTATCTCCCCTCCTCGGCTTTCCCTATACTCCAAAATACTGACATCAAAGATTTCGTCTCCATCGATAACTACACCTACGGTAATAGGCAATTCTTTGCCGATCTCCTCCAAAATCCACCCGGTACGGTTTTCTTTCCCCCAGTAACGCATTCTTAAAGCCGTAAAACGATGATTCAGAATCGCTTCAACATCCGTTCTCAACGTTTTATTGATCCATAGAGTTTGACTCTGAGCATCAACATCAAAATAACGAGCTTGAAAGTCCGACGGGGACAAGTATTGCCCTTTTTGAGCCAAACTGATACTACTGAATAGTATCAATGTTGTGATAAAAAACGTTTTCATGAAAACCCAAAAAGGGGCGCCATGCGCCCCTGTGTGAAATAATGCTGCAAGATTAAAACGACCAACCTAAACCTAAGTTAAACGCGTCGTTGTCGGTACGCCCCAAATTTTTGTTCACATAGTCACTGTAGTCAGCTTTTAAAACCACAGTTGGGGTCAACCAATAATTG
>JBLHNZ010000023.1:0-17352 GCA_047623245.1 Oceanicoccus sp.
TCAGCGATTTCGGGCGCGGTATACGCTTTGAGATGAGAATGGAGGGTATAATCTGCCTTGCGCCGATCAAGGTATTCGATTAGTAATTGCTCTGACATCTAAACCTCCTCATCGATTGTTTTAGCCATCCTTTTTACTGCAAGTCAGTCCAAGAGTGAAGCAATGCAGTCAATTTTTTTGGACCATTTTTTCATAAGTACTACTCTCAACGAGTTATGTCGCAATCCAAGTAAATTACTTCAAGTAGCAACCTCTTCTTATTGATAACAAAAGAGTATTATCTTTTTCTCGTACAATCGAGCCTATGCCAATTTTGAACACTCACAATAACCCAGGGCGGCTACCAAAAGTTTAACCTCAAAAATAGACTCTATATAGACAAGAAGCCTAATAGAACACCACAAACTCCGTCGTGACCCTATTCAAATAAACCTAACTGCTGATCTATAATAGCATCTAGGCTATCGCCCAAAAAATACAAAATTCCGTCGGCGGCAGGCGCGAGCTGACGATCTACGTAGTGCTGATAGTCAATTAGCGATGTTTGTGAATCTACCGGCTCTGCACCATTCACAGTTATCACGTACTCTATCCAGTCTCCGCGACGAAGTTTGGTTGATGATTGGGAGACTTTCCTTGCAGCCTGAACATGCGGGGGGATGTTTTTTTGGTAATCTTCTAACTTCCTCCGCAATCGCTTCCTATACGTCAATTCTTCATCGCGGAGCCCGGTCATAACTTGCTTAACGGTATCTTTCACAAAATCACGATAAGGCTCATTAAAAAAAACGCGGCGATAAAGCTCCAATTGAAATTCGCGAGCCAGTTTAGTCCAATCCGTGCGTACGTTTTCCAATCCTTTAAATACCAATTTTGCCTTGCCATTATCATCGACAACGCCGGCATAACGTTTTTTACTACCTTGATCGGAGCCTCTGATTGTGGGCATCAAAAATTTCTTGAAATGCGTTTCAAATTCGATCTCTAATGCACTTTCAAGACCGTAGTCCTTCTCCAATTTATTTCGCCACCAAATATTGAGCTGTCGTTCTAATTCTTTTCCGAGTGCAAGAGCCTGAGCATCACCGGTTACCTCTTTTAGCCAAACAAAAACAGAATCAGTGTCTCCATAAATCACCGAGCATTGATTGCTCAGCGGACTTTCATTTTCTATGAAAGCTGCGGTTTCCTGAATAATTTGATGTCCTCGCAGAGTAATGGAACTGGCCAGTCGGGAATCAAAAAAACGACAGCCGCTGGCTCCCAAAACACCATAAAAAGAATTCATCATTATTTTTATGGCGTGAGATAAAGCGTCATCATTGTTGGCTTTTGCCTGGTCGCGGGAGGCCCATAACTCGGTAATAATCTGGGGCAGTAAACTTCCTTCTTTTGCAAACCAGGCTCCCCTGAAACCTGGAACCAATTCACTTTGGTCCAGATCACTCTCTAGGCCAACAGCCATCCCCATCGGGTCGATTTTAAAACTTCGAATGATACTTGGATACAGGCTTTTGAAATCTAAAACCAAAACATGGTCAAATATTCCGGGCTGCGAATTCATAACAAATCCGCCAGGGCTCGCTTCAGCAGGTCCTTTTAAATGGCTATTCGGAGCAACAAAAGCTTGTCGATGGAGCAAAGGTAGATACCGAAAATCAAAAGACGCTACAGACCCACCCACGCGATCTAATGGAAGACCAGTAAGCTGACTTCGAGCGATAGCAAATTGTAGCAAATTCGTTTTCTCAAAAATATCGACAACCAGCTTGCAGTCCTTTATGTTGTAATCGACGAATTTTTGTTTATCGTGTAAAAACAGTTCTGTTATTTTTTCCCCGCGGTCGCTTCCCACCAACAATTTGCCATCGTCCAACAGGACATTGGCAACATTGTTCAATGAGAAGCTTTCAAACCGATAAGCTGCGGTTTTCAACAATTCGATTCCATCCAACACAACTCTTCCCGGAACAGAAATCGCGCGGCGTTCTCCCTCGTCATCCAATACACGCCAATGTGCGTTGGAGCGCCCCCGTCCGAACCGAAAAGGTAATCCGATTTTTTCGCAGATTCGTTGCAAAAACCACATATCGAAATTAACGACGTTCCAACCAATGATAATGTCAGGGTCGTATTCTTCAAGCCAATCGAGAAAAGCGGCCATCAGTTTTTTTTCGTTTGAATAAACCTCGACATTTACGCCTACTGGCTCTTGTGACACCATAAAGACTTTCGAAAACTCCAACCCGTAATTTTTTGCGTAAAGGCCAATTGAATAGAGTGACAGACCTTCCATGGCACATTCGATATCCACAGAAAGAACCTTAAAGTCAGGATAGTAATCACTTGCCTTCACGCTCGGGCCGATTACTTTTTGATATTCGGAGAGGCTACTTCCAATTTTCTTATGAGTCACTTCGTCGCTGCGGGCACGAATAGAGCCACGAACAAAATGCTCCATGAGGAAACGGTCGTAAGGGTTAATATCCGACTCGAGGGGCGAGAGGCCTTTTGCCAAAAGTATCTCGCGGGCTTCTCGAAGTGTTCGCTGAGAATCAAAGTAGTAGGCACATACTGGTTCCAGCGAAAAAGTCTGCATGGCTACACTTTTTCGAGACCAGTTTTGTAAAGCAGCTAACGAACTATCGGCAATAGCGCATTCGGATACCGCGAGGAAAAAAACAACTTGTTGGTTCGGAATAAGGAGTTGTGCGGGCCCGCTCGACGTCGATACCCAAAATTCCAGTTCAACGCCGTGCCGGGTATCTCTCCACTGCCTACTAAGAATAAACCCATGGCAATCAAACATAAACGGTCATAATATTTTGCCATGCCCTTTAAATATTACTCAGAAACGTTTTAAGTTTAGGATCAGAAAAAAGCCTCTGTAGTGTCGTAGATAATAAGCCGTTGATCATTTTTTCATTCTGCTTCATTGTCGGCGTAATGACAGTCTGTTTCGTCTCCTGGGTTTTATATTGCCCATGATAGGTCTCGCCAGCATAACTAGCCTCCACTCGTAACAAGGCTTCCAAATTAACTTTTTTTGCAACTAAGTCTTTGGGAATATCGTAGTCCAAACGGTCAATAATGATTTTAAGAACTGCGGTATCTTTTTGCAGTGAATTTACCATAAATCCCTCTGCCGCCAATTTCGCGATTGCGGCGACGGCAACTGCTGAGTCCAAGTTGTTAACGAGGGATATAACACTCGTATTTTCATAGACTCCTCCCCGCGTACCAACATCCTTATTTTGACGTTGATCTTCTACCACAATAGTCACAGGCCTGTTGTTGCCATAGCGTTCATTGTAGCCGCCTACAACAGGATTGATCGACAGCTGCTGAGGACTATACGCGCAAGACATTAAAGTAAGACTAAGGACAATGAGTATTATTTTCACAAGCTCTTCCCTTTTACAATTATTTTCTGACGAAACAAAACGCGCACCCTTCAGTTGAAAAAATATTTATACGAGGTATTTATTCGAACAACGCTAATCGATACCGCTAGAACGGTGACAATCTAAAGACAGGAAAATTTCCTCTTATCTTTAGATTACCATTAGCTTATGAATTAGCCTTGGGACAGCAAATCCCGTAGATCAATAATAGCGGCATTTGCCCGAGAAATATAAGACGCCATAACAAGGGAATGATTTGCGAGAAGCCCAAAACCACTACCATTTAAAATGACTGGACTATAAATTGACTGCTGGGCAGCTTCCAATTCTCGTATGATTTGTTGCAGGCTCACCAGTGCATTTTTCTTTTTCAGAACTTCCGAGAAGTCAATTTCAGCCGCACGAAGAAATTGCGACAATGCCCACGCACTGCCTCTAGACTCGTAAAACACATCGTCAAGTTCGGTCCACGGCGTTTTCACTTCTAGATCTGCTGGCGCATAGGTTGATTGCTGCGCAGCTGAATCACCGGCCAAATCAGTGTTAAGTCTGCGCTTTCCAACGCTAGCACTCAGCCGTTGCGATAAACTACCTAAGCGTGACTCCACTATCGCCAACCAATAGCTCAAATTATCGGCACGCGAGTAAAACTGCGAACGGGTATTACTTTGGTCGCTTAGACGCGACAGGTAACGCTTTAAAAACTCAATTGCACTGCGATACTCCGTCTCGGTCGCCGGCACCACCCAACTATCATTTGAAAAGTTCAAGCTGGGCTCGGCCTTGCCTAAATCGACATCTTCTTGCGATTGAGACTGTGACCGACTAAAACTTTCGCGCAATGCCCTGGTAAGGTCTCGCGATTGAATCAAAACGCCGTATTCCCAATTTGCCATATTATCCAGCCAAACACCCGGTGGCATAATGTCATTTCCGAGAAACCCTCCCTTTTTTTCAAGCAAGGTTGACATGACTTTAATCAGTGTAGTTGTGGTGACTGTTCCAACAACAGGGGCCTGCGGGTTTTGTCCAGGCATTGACGCTGAATAGTCCTCAATTACAATGCGGTCCGGCATGACTGACCAATAGATTCCGACAAAGACAGAACCGAGCAAATAAACCCCAAAAACAATGATAGCTATCCGCGTACGCAACCCACTACTCTCATCATCATTTCGCGACTCACGCCACTGCTGAAATTTTTCTTTTGCTGATTGCCAATCCATAACGACCTCTTAAAGAGTTATCAAGCCGGGAAACCTATCACTAGCTCAAGGAGTCCCGATTACGTCCTACTGTACTATTTCTTGTGCTCATTGAGCACGCTACGCACGGGTAAAGTCAAGGCTATAGTCTCGCCCGACTGCATCTCAAGAATTAAATCAACAGAATCCCCTTCTCGTAAAAAACCGACTAAGTTAATCAGCATCAGATGATGATCACCGGGCTTCAAGTCAAACACACCTTTGGCCGGAACCACGATATTATCGACCCGTTTCATACTCATCATCCCGCCACTGTGATGGTGTGCATGAAACTCAAGTCGCTCGGCACTTTTACTAGAGGCCCCCGTAATGACAACCGACTGATCACCGTCATTTTTTAGCCGCATGAAAGCCGCAGTAACCGTTTGTCCCGGAGGTAAACCTCTTACATATCCCTCTTCAATACTAACATCAGCTCTGACGCCTATCCCGAATAAACAGCAAACTATAACCCCTATAACAATATTCCGTAATGACCTCACACAAACCTCCGATAATTTTATCTCGTCACACTTTTCCAGGGCTTTTTCAATAAGATGAATCATGCCCGCTATATGCGACTATTATAACCTAACTGCTCTCATCCTTTGACCGACAGAGCGTTTTTCTTTCTCCTCCGCCTATTCATTTGTACGGCCGGTTATTACCTCGACGTTTCATGGATTCTAGTCAAGTTTACAGCTACCCATACGACGGGAAAACGAAATACCGGTTTGTCGAATGCCCTTGTTGAGCCACGCAGCATTTGCATTGTGCTGCTGTAAGATAGAGAATTTTCCATCAATCCGACGAAAACCGCCCTTAACTCGCGTCAAAATCCAAGAGTACCACAGCTGGAATAGACCCGATTTTTATGTCACCGCGCAGCCTGTAACCTCCAGCGAAAGAACGCATTTGCCGATAAATCCAACGACCCTCTTCATCACTCCGCGCGACGATTAGCAGTCGTGAGCGCGCTGTAAGAACCTTTACCGTCAATTGATCTAAGTATTTTAACAGATCGTCATTGCGCGCATTCAAACTACCGATAGGCAAACGGAACTCATTTTTTGCGGGCAGCGGCGGCTGAAAACGCAATCTCAATATCGTTAGCTCTTCAGGCTTCGCCGAAACTCTTTCAGCTCGATCGAGCATTAGCAGGGCGCGATCATATCGGCCCTCACCGTGCAACTGCTCGGCAAGCTGAAAATAACGTTCCGTTATCTCGTGCATCCCGCGACGAGCCCTCGGGTTATTTTCATCAATTCTTAGCACTTTCCGATACCACAGAAAGGCATTATCTTCCTTTGGGCGCAGCAAACGATCTTTGGAAAATGCGGCTTCGGCGTTCCCAAGCAAAGCGCTTATCTCATTTTTTAGAAGCGGCTGCTCAGCGGGCGCGATTTCATCCTCCGTCACAACAGACTCATTGTTAGGTTGCGAACGATTAAGTATCGGTTGCGTACAGGATGTAAGAGAAAATAGAACTAAAACGACCCCACATTTAAACACTTTATTGCTAACGATCAAAAAAACCACCCTTTGTTCAACGCTGGAAAAACCCCATTTTAGTATTACCGACATTCGGCAACTTAATGATATATACTATTTTTTAGCAAAAATACCGGGCAGATTAATTCGTTACTATACAGTGAATTTTTTCGTCAGTGCTGGAACTCTGCGGCGATAAGCAAATCAGTTACTTCTCTCAATATAATGTTTACCCGAATTGACAACAACGCAGTCCTACCTATGAAACCTCAGTATTCATCGCTCAATAGATTATTCTCTCTCAATTCTTTTCTAATAACGCTTGTTTTGATCGTTTTCGGCTTTGAAGCTAACGCGCAATCATCGCTAAACGACTTCGGTTCCAAACCATCGACTGTCGGCACCAGTAGTTTTGGAGAATCCATCGGCGACGTCGCTTTTTTGCCCGTCGATGAAGCCTATATTATTAACGTATTGATCGAAAAAGATAGTGCAAAAAATCGGGAAAGTAGTCGAAAACTTCGTATTAACTGGCAAATAGCCGAAGGTTATTACCTTTATCGACACAGTTTTCGGTTTGCCCTTACTAACGATAAAAACGAATCGGTAGATCACAAAACCTTTATACCCGATGGCTTAAAGAAGGAGGATGAATATTTTGGCAAGGTCGAGGTGTATTACCACAATGCCGATGTATCACTTTCTATACCTTCCGAACTTACCGACCTGACGTTATCGGTAACTAGCCAAGGCTGCGCGGACGCCGGACTGTGCTACCCACCCCGAACACACTATTATCAAGTCAACACGGAACAGGGAACGGTCGGGGAAATTAGCGAAGCGCAGCTCCTTCCCTCTGCTTCGGAAAACAGCGAAAGTGGCTCCAACGATGAATCTTCGACGATGGAGCTCTCACGCTTACCCTACATGCTGCTGCTGGCCTTAATCGGCGGTATGATTTTGAATTTAATGCCCTGTGTGTTTCCCGTATTAAGTTTGAAAGTACTGGCCTTTGCTAACGACAAAGATCATTCGCAAGCCATGCACGGCCTGACTTATACGGCTGGAGTGGTCATCAGTTTTATTCTTGTCGCTTCGGTACTCGTTTCCTTGCAAGCTGCGGGAGAGGCCATTGGCTGGGGATTTCAGCTGCAATCCCCATGGTTTGTCGCGGCTCTCGCTTATCTGTTTTTTGTGCTTGGACTGAGCTTATCCGGAGCAATCGAGCTTGGTGCGCAATGGATGAACTTTGGCAATAAATTTGCCAGCCAATCGGGATACAGTGGAAGTTTTTTTACGGGAATATTAGCTGCGGTAGTGGCCAGTCCGTGTACTGCACCGATGATGGGCACTGCACTGGGCTTTGCCGTCACGCAACCGCCGATAATAGCCGTCAGCATTTTTGCGGTATTAGGCCTGGGAATGGCCCTTCCGGTTTTACTTTTAAGCTGTTCGCCACGGTTGCTGAAGAAAATACCCAAACCCGGTAAATGGATGGAACAGCTGAAACAAATATTAGCTTTTCCTCTCTATGCAACGGCGGTCTGGCTTGCATGGGTTGTCGGAAAACAAACGGGGGTTAACGGCATGGCCATGTTACTGCTGGGCTGCGTATTAATAGCGCTAGGCCTTTGGTTTTGGACAACCTCGAACCGACCGCTGCCCAAGATCATTGGCATAATTATCGCGGTATCAGCATTGACCTTACTTACCAGCCCATTTTTCACCACCACTAGTGCAGATAAACAATCACAGAATTGGCAAGCGTACTCTCCCGACCAACTTCAGAAATTGCGCGATCAGGGAAAACCCGTGTTCTTGAATATCACGGCAGACTGGTGCATTACTTGTCTGGCCAACGAGAAAATTGCACTCGATACTGAGCCCGTACAAAATGCATTAAACAAAGCCGGTATTTCCTATCTAAAAGGCGACTGGACAAATCATGATGCCAGCATAACAGCCTTACTGAAGAAACATCGGCGCAATGGTATACCGCTATATTTGTTATACCCTCCCGACGGAGGCGAAGTCAAAATATTACCGCAATTACTGACGCAGTCGATTCTTCTAGATGCTTTTGATTTTGGTCTTTAATCATTCTTTATGCGCACGGTAACCTAAAACGCGATTCTATCTGGCTAGTTTAAAACTCTTGAGGGAAATTAAAAAAGGCAGAAAATGTGTTCATTTGTCACGAAATTGTCGCTAACTTCTATGAAATTCGCCAATGTTAGTCTAAAATTATTCCTTAGAAAAAGCCCTGTAGAGTACTCAAGCTTTTTTACAATCCCTTGACTAACGCTCATTGAGAAACATGACTATGGCCTCAATTCTTGTATTGCACGGACCCAACCTTAATTTGCTAGGCAGTCGCGAGCCAGAAATTTACGGCACGACCACTCTAGAAGATGTAAACCGTGAGTTATCCGATGCGGCAACCGCCGAGGGACATCACTTACTGGCTATGCAAAGTAATGCTGAATATGAATTAATCGAACGTATTCACGAAGCGAGAAATGAGGGTATTAACTTCATTCTATTCAACCCAGCGGCCTTCACCCACACAAGTATCGCGCTACGTGATGCCCTGTTGGGCGTCGACATTCCATTTATAGAAGTACATCTATCGAACGTACACGCCCGAGAAGACTTTCGAAAGCACTCCTACTTTTCCGATATTGCTGTGGGAGTGATCTGTGGGTTTGGCCCAAAAAGCTACTCGCTAGCCCTCAACGCAGCTCTGCATGCGCTTAATCCAGGCACGTAAGTCGTTTCAAGACACCACTTCCAAAATGTTAACTTTCAACTATCTTGGCCAGAGAAATTTCATGGACATAAGAAAAGTCAAAAAATTGATCGAGCTTCTAGAGGAATCTGATATTGAAGAAATTGAAATTAAGGAGGGCGAAGAGTCTGTTCGTATTAGTCGCCGCAGGGCAAACACTACTCCAACTTTTGCGCCTCCAGCTCCTGTCATTATAACAACACAGGCATCGCCGGCTTCTACGTCAGGCGCCTCTGATATTTCTTCCGAAGCCAGCAATAAAGGCAACGAACATTGTGTTAAATCACCGATGGTTGGTACATTTTTTCGCTCGCCATCGATCGGAGCTGCTCCGTTTGTGCAAGTGGGACAGAGCGTTCGAGAAGGAGACATCATTGGCATCATTGAGGCCATGAAAATGATGAATCAAATTCAATCAGATCAAGACGGAGTCATTAAGACAATATTGGCTGAAGATTCCAAGAGTGTTGAATTTGACCAAACGCTGATCACGCTAGAGTAATAAGAGAAATTTAATGCCCGATAAAGTCCTGATTGCCAACCGCGGTGAAATCGCACTGCGTATCCTTCGCGCCTGCAAGGAAATGGGTTTAAAAACGGTGGCGGTATATTCCGTCGCTGATCGCGACTTATTACACGTTCGCCTGGCTGATGAGAGTGTTTGTATCGGCCCCGCATCATCGTCCGCCAGCTACTTGAACATGACCGCTATTATAGCAGCGGCAGAAATAACTGGCGCAAACGCCATCCACCCAGGGTATGGTTTTCTGGCTGAAAATGCTGATTTTGCAGACCTGATAACAAAAAACGGCCTCACGTTTATTGGACCCTCTGCCGATGCTATTCGATTGATGGGAAACAAAATTTCAGCGCTCGAATACATGCAGAAAGCAGGCTTACCTACTGTTCCTGGCTCCAATGGACCACTATCGATGGACAACCCGGAACATGTTCTCGATATCGCGAGGAGTATTGGCTACCCTGTTATCATAAAATCGGCGGCTGGTGGGGGTGGGAGAGGAATGCGTGTCGTGTTGAATGAAGCATCCTTAATAAATTCTATGCATGTGACAAGAGCCGAAGCCGCGGCAGCCTTTGGCGACGGGACACTCTACATGGAAAAATACCTCGAAAACCCTCGTCATATTGAAGTACAAATTCTTGCCGATGGCCGAGGAAACACAGTACATCTATTCGATCGAGACTGCTCTTTACAACGCAGGCATCAAAAAATACTGGAAGAAGCACCAGCCATGGGTATACCCGATGAAATTCGCCAGAAAGTTTACGCTGCATGCATCGATGCCAGCAATAAACTGAAGTACTGTGGTGCCGGAACCTTCGAATTTTTGTACGAGGATGAGCAATTTTATTTTATGGAGATGAATACCCGTATTCAAGTTGAACATCCGGTAACGGAAATGGTTACAAACATTGACTTGATCAAGGAACAAATTCGAGTTTGCTGTGGTGAAAAGCTGACAATCAAGCAACAGGATATCCGTCTGCACGGCCACGCACTTGAATGCCGTATCAATGCAGAGGACCCGGAAAGTTTTTTCCCCTGTCCGGGCACAGTCGAAACGTTTCACGCCCCCGGCGGTCTCGGTGTACGTGTAGATTCCCATCTATACAGCGGCTATACCGTACCACCACACTACGACTCGCTAATTGCAAAGATCATAACTTGGGCTGATGATCGACCTCAAACAATAAGCCGAATGAAAAGAGCATTGGATGAAGTTATTGTCGATGGAATTTCTACTAATATTCCCCTACAGAAGAGGTTGGTTCGCGATGTCGGCTTTAGAAACGGCATAGTCGACATCCATTACCTCGAGCAACAACATTAACCAACCAACCCAACTGACCAATCCCCACATGTGGCGTCTATGACTAATTTAGGAAAATACTTTTTATGAGCTGGCTACAACTTCGCATAACGACAACTCGCGAGCACTCAGGACCAATAGAGGATGCTTTGTTAGCAGCGGGGGCTTTGTCTATTACGATGGAAGATAACGCCGACCAGCCCATTTTGGAGCCTGCTCTAGGAGAAACACCACTCTGGAATGAAACTCGCATTACCGGGCTCTACACTGCCGACGTCGACATCGACCAGACCATACTAGTTGCCGCCAGAGCCTATGGGAGTCCATTGCCAGATTTTCGCTGGGAAATTCTTGAAGAAAAGGATTGGGTGCGCGAGTGGATGGCAGATTTTAAGCCCATCCGATTTGGCAAACGTTTATGGGTTTGCCCAAGCTGGGACGTACCTCCAGATCCAAATGCGGCGAACTTAATGCTGGACCCAGGGCTTGCCTTTGGTACCGGGACACACCCGACGACAGCTTTGTGCTTAGAGTGGTTAGATAGCTGTGATTTGGAAAACAAAATTGTTGTCGACTATGGCTGCGGATCCGGAATTCTTGCCATAGCTGCTCTGCTGCTAGGCGCCAAAGAAGTCATCGCGATTGATAATGACCCTCAAGCCCTTCTCGCCACCGCCGAAAATGCCAAACGTAATCACATAGACCCCGATCGCATCGGGACTTTTTTACCGGGTAGTGCACCGAAAAACATCAAGGCCCATATTGTCGTAGCGAATATCCTCGCAGGGCCGTTGGCGGAACTGGCACCCTTATTGAGCGAAATGTGCTTACCTGACGGTTACATCGCTCTTTCCGGGATATTATCAAACCAATCTTCGACACTGACAGACTGCTATAAGCAATGGTTCGATATGAACCCGCCCGCCACAGAAGAAGATTGGGTCCGCCTATCTGGGCGAAAATATGAGTCAGATCTCACCACTTAACCGTAATGATACTCAGGCGAGTCTCGGGTAGTTAGGCCGCATACAGCCCTGCGGCAAATCCACCACTAAAGAAAAAAGAATCACTCAATAAAATAAATGAACAAGAGACTCAAAATTTGACGATTGTTATTCTGGACCCAGCCTTATGACCAATAGGGTCACACGATGCCCCAAGTGCATGACTTCCTTTCGAGTGACAGAGGTACAACTCAATATCGCCGATGGCGCTGTGCGCTGTGGCTCCTGCCTGCATATTTTTCATGCGCCGGGGCATTGGCTAGATGATGATGTCAATCGAGAGACCATCGCCAATAACGATGTAGCTGTAAACGGCGGTTCGACGAGCCTGACAACGGTTCTTACACAAGCAAACACCTCTGATGACGACAAGATATTCACGGACACATCTGAGCAGCCTGCTTTCGAAGAAAGCATCGACTCTGATGTCCGAGACTTTGAATCTGCTCTCGACGATTTTGGCGACGATGTAGAGTTCGCCCATATCGGCGAAAAAAACGCTCTCGAGGAAGATGGTAAAGAAATATTCGATGTCAAAAATGACCTCGAACTTCCTCGGGAGACAGCCAGCAGTGAAGAACCAGTCGATTCGCCTGAAGAATCTACGTTTGATGAGGACATGCTCGAACAGGCAATGTCTGGCGTTGGACTTTTTGACGATGGCGAATTTGACGACATTATTTTTGAGGACGATGAGTCAATTCAAGACCAACTTGCAGAAGGTACCTTCGGCATAAAAGACGTGGATATTGATGATAGTACGCACGAATATCAAAGCGACAAAAATCTATATAGTGGCACATTCTCTGGACTGGAAGCACCAAAAATACACTCGGCATCGAATGTATCTCAACAGTCCCACGAAATCGTTGACAATGGTGAAGAAACCTTCGAAAACCGAGCTAAAACACAACTGAATCGGCTCGAAGATGACTCTCATGAATCAGTCACTATAGAAAGATTCCCCGATATTGATGGCGACTTAAGCGACGACAGAAATCCGCCCCCTCATTCAGAGGACACCCGAAACGAACACGAGGGCGCCAATTTTACCGCGCCCTCGGCAGCTCAAAAAGAGGATGATATTCAGGGCGAAAGCATAGTCGCGGGGGATCGTATTGGTAATGACACCAATCCATTACTGTCCAATATCGAACCGGAGCCTGTTGAAATAGCCTCTCAAAAAACGGGCAATCGATGGATTCATCGCGGCTGGATAGCATCGATCATTCTGGCTCTTACGGTATTAATAGCTCAATACATATTCTTTAATTTTGACAGATTCAGCCGCGATGAAAGCCTACGCCCACTGCTGACCTCCATGTGCAATTTTGCCGGCTGCTCTGTCACCAGACTCTCGAATATAAGACTCATTAAATCGTCAAATCTTGTTATCCGTAGTCATCCGAAAACTGCCAAAGCTCTCATTGTTGACGCCATCATTACCAACCGCGCCAACTTTGCACAAGATTTCCCGATCATAGAGCTTCAATTTACAGACCTCAACGAGAACATTATTGCCAGCCGACGTTTTTCTCCCGAAGAGTATGTTCGAGGAGAGTTAACCGGGAATAATATTCTACCTTCAAAACAACCTATCTACATTTCTCTGGAAATTGTTGACCCGGGTCTCGAAGCAGTGAGCTATCAGCTATTGATACACGCGTTTTAATAAAAGTTATAAAAGCCCAATGAAGCCCGACTAACCCACTCTTCAGCGGAAAATGACCGAGTGAAACCAATCTAGTTAATCAGAGCGACCGTCACGAAAAACCTCCCATCTTAAATCGTCTAACTTGTCGTATGACTTTACCGGTAAGAAATCTCATTTTTTTGTTGAATTTTCACTTGCGTAAATATTATCTGGTTTATGAGGGGAATTGGCAAAAAATTGTATAAAAGTTGTCCGATAAGGCTTTAATATAATGACACTTACGACTATGATAGCGCCCTCTTTTTTGGCCACATATACAAACCGCCAAAAACCGACCACAAATATTACCATTCAGGATAAATCGTGTTTCAAATCGGCCCCTATCGGATCGACAGCCTCGTTGTCTTAGCCCCCATGGCAGGCGTCACTGACCTTCCGTTTCGGCAGTTGTGTCGGCGTCATGGAGCGGGCTTGGTGGTATCAGAGATGGTAACGAGTGACACGAGGCTATGGAATACGCGAAAATCGAGAAATAGATTAAACAACACTGACGAAATAGAACCACGCTCGGTTCAAATTGCAGGTAGCGATCCACTCATGATGGCAGAGGCTGCGGCCATGAGCGTAGAAAACGGCGCGCAAATCATTGATATCAATATGGGTTGCCCCGCCAAGAAAGTCTGCAAGAAAGCAGCCGGTTCGGCACTGATGAAAGATGAAAAATTAGTCGCAGAAATTCTCAGATCCGTGGTGAATGCGGTGGACGTGCCGGTAACACTGAAAACGCGTACCGGATGGGCTATCGACCAGAAGAATGCAGTAGCTATCGCAAAAATCGCAGAAGATAGCGGCATTCAAGCTCTTGCTATACACGGTAGAACCAGAGCCTGCGCGTTTCGAGGTGATGTCGAATACGACACAATAGCAGAAGTGAAATCGAGGATTGGGATTCCGATTATTGCCAACGGCGATATCAATTCCCCGGAAAAAGCATTAGAAGTACTGAAATATACCAACGCCGACGCGGTAATGATCGGTAGAGCGGCTCAGGGAAAGCCCTGGATCTGCAGAGAAATAGATCAATATTTGCGCAACGGTGTTATGATCGCTCCCCCTGAACGAGAGCAGATTAAGCACATATTATTGGGCCACCTGCATGCCCTTTATGAGTTTTATGACGAATTTTTGGGAGTGAAAATTGCGCGAAAGCACGTTGGCTGGTATTTACAGCAACAAGGCTCTGAAAACACCGCCAACGCGATCATGGCGCCTGCAACAGAACAGCCCGTTAAGATCTTTCGCCAATTTTTTAACAAGCTTGAGCAGGCATCACAACAAATACAAGCGATCAATGACTACTTCGATGAGTCACTGGACGAGAAACTAATTGAGAACAACGTCGCTGCCGGTAGTGCCCGTAACAATGACAGTTATGGTAACGAAAGCCAGACCGAGATCGAGACTCGGGCCGACATCCAAGACAACAGTATTCCCACAACCAGTAAATACATCGATAGTGTTGATACCCATGACGCTACGATGAAAAACCACCAAGAGGTAATTGCAGCATGAAAAATAGTGACACTCTACCGAGTAGCGCAGCTACAACAGTCGCTGAATCAGTGTCAGAACACGACCAAACCGACCAAAAACAACACTTAACGAACGCCCCAGTTGCTCAAGCTCAGACGCTTCGAGATAGTGTTTCTATTGCCCTTAAGAATTATTTTGCTCATTTAGAGGGTCAGGCGGTAACCGACGTTTACGAAATGGTTTTATCTGAAGTCGAGGCTCCACTCCTTGAAGAAGTCATGAAATATACGCGTAATAATCAGACTAAAGCGTCTACATTATTAGGTTTAAACCGAGGCACATTACGCAAAAAATTGAAGTTGTACGACTTACTTTAATTGATTGTTACCTAGACCGTTAAGGGGTGACATTTTCACCCCTTTTTCTGTTTCAGGATAAAGGATTCGTTGTTTAACTGAATCCGCTTTTGTTCGAAATGTATCCGGCTTTATAACTTCCAACAACAGAAAAAGTTGAGACGTTCACTATGAAAAACGACAATTTTCTACCTATTAAACGCGCACTCATCAGCGTCTCTGACAAATCGGGCATTGTTGAATTCGCCCAAGCTTTGCAGACGCAGGGTGTCGAATTACTCTCAACCGGCGGCACTTACAAATTACTCCGAGACAATGACGTAAGTGTCGTTGAAGTTTCCGAATATACAGGTTTTCCCGAAATGATGGATGGCCGGGTAAAAACACTCCACCCTAAAGTTCACGGTGGTATCCTCGGGCGCCGCGGCCAAGACGATGACGTTATGGCACAGCACGGGATCAATGCGATTGATATGGTCGTCGTTAACCTATACCCTTTCGAACAAACCGTTGCCAATCCCGACTGCTCTTTGGAAGACGCAATCGAGAATATCGATATCGGCGGTCCGACCATGGTGCGGGCTGCAGCCAAAAACAACGCGTTCGTTAATATTATCGTCAACGCCGCTGATTACGAAGCCGTATTAACGGAAATGAAAGCAAATAATAGCTCAACCTCGCAAGAAACCCGGTTTAATTTAGCGATTAAGGCCTATGAACATACAGCGGCTTACGACGGCGCTATCGCTAATTATTTCGGTCATAAAGTTGAAGGCGGTAACGAAAACTTCCCTAGGACTTTCAACTCCCAATTCACCAAAGTCCAAGACATGCGTTACGGTGAAAACTCCCACCAAAAATCAGCTTTCTATGTTGAGAAGAATCCAGCAGCAGGTTCCATTTCAACTGCAACACAGTTGCAGGGAAAAGAACTTTCTCACAACAATATTGCTGATACCGATGCCGCGTTAGAATGCGTCAAGCAGTTCGTGGAACCCACTTGCGTCATTGTTAAACACGCGAACCCTTGTGGTGTAGCGAGTGCCGAAACAATTAAAGACGCCTACGAACTGGCTTTTGCAACGGATACCGAGTCAGCTTTCGGAGGTATTATTGCCTTTAATCGTGAGCTCGACGCAGCCACAGCAGAGCTCATTTGTGAACGGCAGTTTGTAGAGGTGATCATTGCACCAACGGTTTCCCGTGAAGCCCTCGACGTTGTCGCTACGAAAAAGAATGTTCGCCTACTCGAATGCGGACACTGGGGTGAGCCTAAGCCCGACTTTGATTATAAGCGTGTCAACGGCGGTATGTTGGTACAGGATCGTGACCTGGGCTTCATCACCGAAGCGGACCTAAAAATCGTGACGAAACGCCAGCCAACTGAACAAGAGATTCGCGATTTACTGTTCACATGGAAAGTGGCCAAATTTGTTAAGTCTAATGCTATTGTTTACGGCGGTAATTGCCGAACCATTGGCGTTGGGGCTGGCCAAATGAGCCGCATCAACTCAGCCCGTATTGCCGGCATCAAAGCAGAACATGCTGGCTTGGCAGTCGAAGGTTCGGTAATGGCTTCTGACGCCTTTTTTCCTTTCCGAGACGGTATTGATAATGCCGCTTCGGTTGGAATCAGTTGCGTCATTCAGCCGGGCGGGTCAATTCGAGATGAAGAAGTTATCGCGGCCGCTGATGAAGCTAATATGGCAATGGTGTTTACCGGCATGAGACACTTCAGACATTAACAGTCCGCCGACCGGTACGTTTGTTTGGTCTGACAAATCGGTCGGCAACTATTTTTTTGATCGCACGGATAAATTGGATCGCTTAAAATGAAAGCACTCGTAATTGGCTCTGGCGGCCGCGAACATGCACTCGCTTGGAAAATGGCTAAATCGGCCCAAGTTGACGAAGTTTTTGTCGCACCGGGGAATGCTGGAACGGCCTTGGAGCAAGGCTGCACTAATGTCGCAATCGACACCATGGATTTCACCTCTCTTACGGCTTTTGTAAAAGAAAAAAATATCGAACTCACCATCGTCGGCC
>JBLHNZ010000024.1:0-17096 GCA_047623245.1 Oceanicoccus sp.
ACTATTTTTTTTCTGGATTGGCTGAGGCGTGTACAAAACCTGAAGCACCAGAGCTGCCCGATGCTGCCACTGCAGTAACTGCTCAAATGGTGAAAGCCAAAAATGATGTTAAAGCCTATATGATAGGAGCGAACGCCTATCTAGAGTGTGCGAGAAACGACAAGGCTCACAACCGTATGGTTAAATCAATGAAAAAAATTGGTGAACAATTTAACCTAGCGGTACGTTCTTACAAAGAGCGTCTGGCAAACAGTCAAATCCTATTTTCTAGCGGACGTCGAGTAAAAGTTTAGGCTCTATTTTCGGTTTTCTCTAAGGTGGTACGACAAAGCCCCCCCCTCGCTTATGCGGTTTTTTTCGTTTATGGGAAGCGCTGTTTAGCGACCTCTAGTCTTCAGGTGGCAAGACTAATAAAGATGTGTTTAGTGGGTTGTATTGGCCCTCATCCCAGTTTTCTGGAAATTTACCTTGGATCTTGTAAGCGAACGCGATTATTTGAGCTATGCATAGATAAAGGGTATCGGGGATTTCCTCACCGAGGCCAATATCCATTAGTAGAGCGAGCAGAGCTTCATTTTCGAAAAGAGGAATGTTATGTTCCCGAGCAATCGCGATAATTTGTTCCGCCAGCTCGTCGCTGCCGGTTGCTGTCACGGTTGGCGCATTTTTTCCATCGTAAGATAGAGCAACGGCTTTTTTGTTGGATTTCTTCACTTCCTTATTCATGTTCGAATGTCTACCAGTTGGCGATAAAGTGTTGCGGGATTCTTTGGTGGAGTTCCCAGTTTACAATCAATCTGGTTGACCGTTACGCCAACTTTTTCAAGTCCCTTGTAAAGAAATTCGATGTGCTGCTTTGCTTCTTTGTGCGTGTTTTCAAGTTGAGACCATATCGTCGCTGATACAGACTTGTTGAGCACCTTCAATTGAACGTTCATCTTGCCGAGAGCGTGTAGGTCGAAACTAAGCATAACCGTCCACATTGTCTGCGTGTCCTTTTCTTCCTTCTCTTCATTTTTATTGTGTTCTTCCTGGTCAATTCGCATTTCCACATTATCAATGTGTCGTCCATTAATAATTGGGATTTCCAAAAACCAGCTATTCACTGGCCCTTGGTTCTCTGTACTATTTATTTTTCTAGGGGACAAACTTTCGAGTTGATTAAGTTGTATTCTCGCAATCGAAGCCAATAGTTGGCGACTGAGTAATCGCAAGGCTATATCAATATTGTCAACGCCAGGCGTTGCCACAGACGTATTGGTGCTGTGACTGGTTAGTATGCTTGGTTTTCCATCGATAGGTGCTGGCAGCTCAAGCTCGTCGAGTTCAATACTGGGCGTTAGTGTTGGTGCAGCGGCGGTAACGGAAGCAGAAGTAATGGCGTTTGGCGTTTGCCTTGCGAGCGATGCTGGACCGGGCGAGGGGGTGGTTGTTCCAGGCGTATTCTCGCTCACCTTGATCAGTAGCTGTTGGATGAGCGATTTCACATCCTTGTTAACAGCGACGTTATTTTGCGTTGCCTTAGAAAGGTGCATGTTGGTCGGTTTATCGTGCAGTTTTGCCTCCAAAAAAATACCGCTATTTTGCATGGCTGATTTGAGATTTAGTGGTTTTTGAAGATGGTTGGCGGTGGGAATTTCTGTCAGTAGCTGTTTGATCTTTGTCGATACGTCAGAAGGCATTGCTTGTGAATGAGTACTTTTGGTTAATTGCTGCAAAAGCGGTACCAAAAGCTTCAAGCCTTGTTGTTGAGGTAGTGTTTGTCGGATGCCCTGGTCGATGACCTGTTGCGTTTTAAGTGTTGAGTTTTCCATGCCTACAGGGATGAACATCTTTGTAGGCACTGTTTGTGTGGAACCCTCCGGTCGATTAATGGAAGAGTGCGTAATGCTGCTATTCAGGGCTGAACTCTCGGTTCGGCTGTTGGCGGCCGGAGTCGGTAAGGCGTTATTTGACGGTAGCGAAGTTCGTCCGGTATTTCTCTGGCTCTCCTGGTTATGTAGGTTTGTATTGTCTATTTGCGAACGTTGAGTGGAAGTCTGAGAACGATTTTGGGCGGCTATTGAGTTCGTGGCTGTTTTTGTATTTGAATCACCGGACACACTACTGGAAATAGTTGTCTTTTTTGTGTTTTGGGGTTTACCAGAATTTTCCTTTAGAACGATAACCAAGCCTGTTTCGGTCATTTTTATCTGTATTTGGGTGCCAGTAGTCAGTGGTGTGTTACTGGACAGTAGGTAATTTTGTTTTCCGTTGGATACAGTGAGCTGAAATAGTTGCCTATTTTGAGAGTTGTTCGCGGCATTCCCGCTGAGAGGAATTTTTTTTGGGAGATTGGTGTCGGAGCTGTTCTTTTCAAGGGCATTTAATGTCCCGATTATTAGCTTACTGCTTATCACCGTTGCGTTCACATCCGCGTTTTTTGCGGCCAACTCCAAGCCTCCCCCAGACAGAGATTTAATAGGTACTTGCTGGCTAATTAAGGAATCAATTGATGGGTTCATACGGTTAACCGTTCGCTAATAACATTCGATGGCACAATAATGTAATTTCATTCCTCGGTATCTGAAGTCATTTCTGTTTTTGAGCTGAATATATCACATGAATTGTTGAAAGCTGTTATATACAGTGTTGATGTATATAATAGCTGTGTTGTTGGATTCTTGCTCGTTGGCGTTATTATGAGGGTTCGAACGTCCAAATTGTGAATACTTACCTAGCCACTATATGCAGTATTGAAAAAATACGGGTTAGGCAGCGGTCTGTTTTCGCCCAAATTTGCGAGTATCTGTGATAGATAGTCGTTGCTCAATAGGGTTTTAATGCCGTTGAGCTTTTGGTGACGTGAATGTTTCCTGAGTTTACAGTAGAAAAATACGGATAAAGTTGCGTATTAGGCCAAATTGTCGTCTTGCAGTGTGGTCCTATTTGGCGGCAGTATTTTCCCACTGAAAAAATTTCTCACTATTGAATAAGGCTTGTAATACTCAGTGACGTTATTACTACAAACAGTCGACCTTTACTGCGAGCGCGATGAGCGTCCTCTGGTTGAGAATCTCAACCTTAAAGTTGAATCTGGTTACATCTATCAAGTCGAAGGTCCCAATGGTAGCGGTAAGACAACTTTGCTAAGGGTGCTTTGTGGCTTATCATCTCGATATCGGGGTGAGTTATTGTGGAAAGGCGAACCTATGCTGAACAGGCGTGAAACTTTTCTAGCGGAATTACTCTACATCGGACATAGTTCTGGCGTAAAAGCTGCTCTAACTCCGCGAGAAAATCTCCGCTGGCATGCTGCGATTAGCGGTTTTTCTGGTGCCGACGCCGACGAGCAAGTCTGTCAAGCTATTGAGCGAGTAGGATTGTACGGGTTCGAAGACGTATCCTGCTATGCGCTTTCGGCGGGACAACAACGAAGAGTCGGTTTAGCTCGTCTTTTTATAGGGAGGAAGTCCCTGTGGATTTTAGATGAACCATTCACTGCAATCGATAAGCAGGGTGTCGCTGAACTCGAAATTTGGATTGGTGAGTTTGCCCAGCACGGCGGCGCCGTCATATTGACGACACACCATGAGATAGGACTTAGTAAGTTAGTACAACATGTCAGATTGGGCGAATAGCGTGCCAGAGATAAATTCAACGACAATCCCTTCCGTAAGTACTTACGGAGAAGAGCCCCAGCAGCCAGCTGTTTCTATCAAAGCTGCATTTTTTGCGACGTTACGCCGAGATTTGTTGATGGCGTATCGGCGGCGCGGTGATTTCATGAACCCGCTCGCTTTCTTTTTAATTGTCTGTTCGTTGTTCCCATTAAGCGTCGGCCCCAATCCAGACCTTCTGTCTTTGTTGGCACCCGGTATTTTATGGGTTGTGGCGCTGCTGGCGTGCCTGTTGTCAAGCGATATGATGTTTCGAAATGATTATGACGATGGCAGCCTGGAACAAATGATCTTGAGTCCTGTATCGCTTTACGTGCAGGTTGCAGCAAAAACGTTCGCACATTGGCTTCTTACAGGTTTTCCTTTGACACTGTTATCTCCGCTGCTAGCTCTGTTATTACAATTGCCGTCAGCCGGGGTCGTTGCATTGATGATTAGTATGGCTGTAGGCACGGCGACCCTGAGCTTTATCGGAGCGATAGGTGCAGCGTTAACAGTTGGTTTACGCAAAGGAGGCTTATTGTTGTCATTAATAATTCTGCCTCTATATATTCCGGTACTAATATTCGGAGTTAGTTCTGTCCAATCTGCCGCCAATGGTTCCTCTTATATAGGGCAGCTAGCTATTCTAGGTGCTTTTTTGGCTCTTGCGATAACGCTTTCGCCGCTAGCCATTGCTGCCAGCGTGCGAATTAGTGTTGATAATTAGAGTGGTACAGAATTTGCCCGTGTCGAAGAAAATCGACGGATGAGTGACACTTTACGCCTCACTGAGTCTCAGGCGATTATGCTAACCGCTAATATTAGAGTGCAGGAGAGCGCTACTAAACACGCCACCACTATAGCAATATGTTTCATGGTATTATTGTCTTCGTTAGTTTGGTCGGTCATCATTGCCTCTTCGGTTTCTTGGCGGACAGTGGATTAGTTGGTTAAATATTAAGCTGATGGGGCAAATATGAAATTGATGTAGATCAAGGTCGACATCAACATTAGATTATTTGTGTTTTAGGTTAATTGTAAAAGTTCTCGGTCGCCGGTTTTTTGAAGATAATGCAGTCTCAAAAAGGCATAAAGTGGGTGACTAGTGTGCAATACGATAGGTTGGCTGTGGTTTAAATTTTTCAGTCATCTTTGTCATTAAATTAATGAAGCGAGATGTTAGAGGTTGTTGATTTCGTGCAATTTAAAAAGACGATGTGGAGTTGGTTTCACAAAATGGGTTCTCCTCGCTGGTTTTATTTTACCAGCGAGAAGTGGGTTCCTTGGTTAGCATTTGTTGCCGTTACTATATTGCTAGTGGGTGCTGTTTGGGGGCTGGCGTTTGCTCCTGCGGATTTTAAACAAGGCAATAGCTACCGTATTATTTTTGTTCATGTGCCTGCCTCAGCGGTCGCCATGGCAGGGTATATGATTATGGCGGTGGCTGCCGCTATTAGCCTAATTTGGAAAATGAAACTCGCTCAAATTGTCATGAAATGCTGCGCTCCCATCGGTGCGGGTATGACGTTGATTTCGCTGATTAGTGGGTCGTTGTGGGGCAAGCCAACTTGGGGTACTTACTGGATATGGGATGCTCGCCTCACGTCGATGTTAATATTGTTTTTTCTCTACCTGGGCGTTATTGCGCTGTATGAAGCGTTTGACGACAACGAATCTGCCTATAAAGCAGGCGCAGTCCTCAGTTTGGTGGGTAGCGTGAATATTCCTATCATCTATTGGTCAGTAGAGTGGTGGCATAGTCTTCATCAGCCGGCCACTATAAAATTCACTGAAGAATCGACAATGCATCTCGATATGTTACAGCCATTATTATTGATGATTGCCGGCTTTTACTGCTTTTATGCTCTTTTGCTACTTATTTATACGCGCGGTGAGATACTCAGTCGAGAGAGAAATACGCAGTGGGTAAAAGGTATTGTTGCGGAAAAGAACAATATTAACTTTACTAAGAAATCTGTGCGAAGTTGAATAAAATGTATTTTTATCAAGGTCAATTAAATGCAGTTTGATAGTTTCTCAGCGTTAATAGCAATGGATGGTCACGGTGTCTATGTTTGGTCCGTCTACGGAATTACCTTCGTCATCCTTATGTTATTGATAATCAATCCGCTGTTAAAAAATAGACGCTTTATGTTAGAGCAGTCTATGAAGTTGCGGCGTGACTTGATTAGTAGTGAACGCAAAGCCAAACAGTCTGTCGAAGATGTCGGTAAACAATAGAGGTTAGGCGTCATTAAGCTGGCTTTTAATTGATCAGTGGCGCTATTTTCACTCGAGGTGAGAGGAATCTGGGCGCTTTTATATAGAACGAGCTGTCGCGAATGAATAAACATTGCCTAATATGATTTCGATGCTAGCGGCAGGCGGGTGACAAGTTATACAATTGGCCGCAAATATGTTTCTAATTGACTCACCAGTGTGAATGTAAGGTTTAGTAGATAATGGCAATGCATCCCCATAGAAAGCAGCGTTTGATCATCGTGATTTTCATTGTCTTCGGCGCTTCTGTAGCTGTTGGTCTAATGTCTTTTGCCTTAAGAGAAAACATAAACTTATTTTATCCTCCCACTGAAATTGCAGCTGGAAAGGCGCCTGTCGATAAACAAATTCGAGCTGGCGGTATGGTTTTAGAAGGTAGCGTAAAGCGCGCGACTGATAGTTTGCGTGTTGAATTCATTGTTACAGATTATGTTGCCAATGTTCCCGTTGTTTTCACCGGAATACTTCCAGATTTATTTTCTGAAGGGGAAGGGATAGTCGCTACCGGAAAGCTGGACGCGAGCGGTGTATTTCAAGCGAGTGAAGTATTGGCTAAACACGATGAAAACTATATGCCTCCTGAAGTACAGGACGCCGTTGATAAAGCGGCTGAATTGACCAAAAATTGAACTCTATTGACTGTTTAAGTGAGTTTCGTGAAGGTTTTAGACCATTCGATTTACGAGTACTTATGAGATTCTAGGCAGCACGTCTAACCCGATAGTGATTAAATTACCGGTTTGTTCCCGAAGTGATCTTCCTAAATGTTTTAGTGTTGTGAAATAGGCGCTTTTAATTGCGTTGTGTTCGTCTTAGTGGCGAATTTTGTTGCAAAGTGGAGTTGAAATGATACCTGAATACGGACACGTGGCGTTAATAATCGCACTTGTACTTGCTATGTTACAAGCGATCATCCCTTTGTGGGGTGCGATAAAAGGCAACACTTATTTTATGGCGATGAGTCGATCATTAGCGGTGGGCCAATTCGTTTTCATCGGCGTGTCTTTTACTGTTTTGTGTTATGTGTTTTTGACAGATGATTTTAGCGTTACTCTCGCTGCCAATAATTCAAACTCTTTGTTGCCCGCAATTTTTAAGATTTGCGCCGTGTGGGGTAATCACGAAGGCTCCTTGTTACTTTGGGTTTTACTGCTGTCGGCGTGGACGTTGGCCGTAGCCATTTTTAGCAAACAACTGCCGCTCGATATGGTGGCAAGAGTACTGTCCGTAATGGGCATGATTTCTACTGGTTTTTTGCTGTTTACACTCATTACCTCTAATCCATTCTTGCGAAATTTGCCTAATATTCCCTTGGAGGGACGTGATCTTAATCCTTTGCTTCAGGATTTTGGCATGATAATTCACCCGCCTATGTTGTATATGGGCTACGTAGGTTTTTCAGTGGCTTTTTCGTTTGCCGTTGCCGCATTAAGTAGTGGACGTCTCGATACCGCGTGGGCGCGGTGGTCTCGGCCATGGACCAATATTGCGTGGGCGTTTTTGTCTTTTGGCATTGCTCTGGGAAGTTGGTGGGCTTACTACGAATTGGGCTGGGGCGGTTGGTGGTTTTGGGATCCCGTTGAAAATTCATCGTTCATGCCATGGTTGGTCGGTACCGCGCTTATCCACTCTCTCGCAGCGACTGAAAAACGAGGCGTGTTCAAGAGTTGGACCGTATTGCTGGCGATTTTTGCGTTCTCTTTAAGTTTACTTGGTACATTCCTGGTTCGCTCTGGAGTGTTAACGTCAGTTCATTCTTTTGCGGCAGACCCGTCTCGCGGTATTTTTATTCTGATTTTCCTCGCTGTAGTTATCGGAGGCTCTTTAACGCTCTACGCTTTAAGGGCTCCGACCGTAGCGGGCAAAAGTCACTTTGGCTGGGTCTCGAGAGAGTTTTTGATTTTGGTCAATAATGTTATTTTGCTCGCGGCAACCTTGACCGTTTTGTTTGGCACGCTTTTCCCCCTCGTTATGGATTCCTTAGGTTTCGGAAAATATTCTGTAGGACCACCGTATTTCAACGCTGTATTCGTACCGTTGATGGCGATTCTCGTCATTTTTATGGGTATCGGCCCCAGCACCAATTGGAAGAAAACATCGGTTAAAGGTTTGTCGTCGAAGCTAATGGTCGCGGCGGCAACGAGTGTGTTGGTTGGTGCGCTTTTCCCATTTTTTTACGGTGAATCTTATAACATAGCGACCGCCCTGGCCGTTTGCTTTGCTAGCTGGTTGGTTATGTCGGCACTCGTTACCATGAAGGACAAATTGAGAAATGCAAAAACGTTGTCGGCTGGCCTTAAACGTTTGCCGCTTTCTTATTACGGAATGGTTATTGCGCATATTGGTTTCGCGTGCACTATTCTTGGCGTTTGCATCGTCAGTCAGTATACAGAGCAAAAAGATTTGCGGATGGCACCGGGCGAACAGATTGAAATGGCCGGGTATGAATTTACTTTTCAGGGAGTCAAAACTGTTGCCGGCCCAAACTATACGGCTACTGAGGGCGCGATAACCGTTACTCAAAATGGCTCTTTTGTGAATACCCTCAATCCAGAAAAACGTCGCTATAAAGCGGGGCAGCAAGTCATGACAGAGGCTGCCATCGATCCAGGCCTATGGCGAGATGTTTATGTTGCTTTGGGCGAGCCGCTGGCTGACGGCGCATGGGCCGTAAGATTGCACTATAAACCCTTTGTCCGCTGGATATGGTTAGGTGCGTTGCTAATGGCTTTCGGTGGCGCGTTGGCAGCGTCAGATAAGCGCTATAGGCAGAAAATCGGGAGTAAAAGTGAAGAGCCGGCACTGACTTCGTCTACTCCGGAAACGTCTATCGCTGATCAGCGTGTACCCGGGTAACGGCGGTTAGACAGATTGCTGATTGTATACTATGTGTAGTTTGGTATCAGCGGTTCAAAGCTTGTCTGGCAGTATTTAGGTGTTTTTTAAAAATTTAGTGTGGTTCAAAAAAGGCATGCGATGAACAGATTAAAATTATTTTTGCCGCTGGTAGCTTTCGTCGTTGTCGCTGCTTTTTTCTACGTGGTCTTAAACCGAATTGATCAGGGCAATTACAATCCTCAAGATATGCCTTCCGCGTTGCTCAATAAACCGTTTCCTGAGTTTCAAATGTCAAGTTTGGAAAATTCAGGAGTCAACGTTTCACGGGAAGATTTTCTCGGAGAAATAGTACTGATTAACGTTTGGGCAACCTGGTGTCCCTCATGCCATGTTGAACACGGGTATCTAAATTATCTTACGAAGGAAAAAGGTGTTGTGATTGTTGGTGTGAATTATAAGGATGATGCTAAAGCCGCGAACGAATGGTTAAAAGAAAAAGGTAATCCTTATAAAATCAATATATTTGACTCCCTTGGGCGTCTTGGCTTAGACATGGGTGTCACCGGTGCACCGGAAACTTATGTTATCGATCATCGCGGCTTTGTTCGGATGAGATTTCAAGGGCCGGTCAATGAAACCGTATGGCAGGAAAAATTCGGTCCATTGTACGAGCAGTTACAAAAAGAGCAAAAGGAGTCAGCCGGATGAAATTTATTTTAAGCATTGTTCTGCTGTTTGCCTGTTCGGCAAATGCGGTCGTAGAAACCTACGAGTTCGAAACGGATGTAATGCGTGATCGCTATAATTCCTTTGTGGAAGAGCTGCGGTGTCCTAAGTGTCAGAACCAAAACCTTGCCGGGTCAAACTCCCCGATTTCAGCCGACTTACGAAACGAGTTGTATCGACAGTTAAAGGCCGGTCAAAGTGATCAGCAAATTACTGAGTATATGCTGAATCGCTATGGTGATTTTATTCTGTACCGCCCTCAATTTAATTCTGAAACCGCTGTTCTATGGATGGCTCCGGCTATTTTTCTAATGGTGGGAGCGACGATAGCAGTGATTATTTTGAAACGCCAAAGGGCCGCGGTAAAGGAAGAGGACGGCACACTTTTTGCGGAAGAAGAGCAGGAGCAGTTACGCCAGTTATTGGAAGAAGACGGCGTTGCTAAATCTCGGGACATGAACAAAAGGAATAACAGAAATGCCTGAGTTTTATCTCGTTGTAACCGTCTTTTTGGTTTTGGCTGCCTGTTTTATCGTCTTTCCTATTATGCTTAATCGCAGTACGGCCGATCAGGGGCGAAGTGCTATTAATGTCAGCTTATTCAAACAGCGTTTGGGTGAACTCGAAGCTGAAAGAGTCAGTCACGGGATTGATGAGCAAGAATTTCAGCGCTTGAAGCTAGAGCTAGAGCGGCGCTTATTGGATGAAACGGCCAATGACCAGCCTAGCGAGCGGTTGGAGGGAAGAGTCGGCAATCTGTCTATTAAGCTTCGCTTGGCGATTTTTTGCATAGTTCCTATTGCCGCCTACCTAATCTATCAACAGATTGGGGCTCAGGCTGATTGGGAAATTGCAAATACGCTAAAGCAAGTGCAGCAAGAATCTGCGGCAGGGAACGACGCGAAAGTTGAAATAAAAAAACTGTTAAGTCAGCTACTTGCTCGTCTAGACCAACAGCCAGAAAATCCCGAATATTTGATGACGGTTGCGAGCGCGCAAATGGAATTGGAAAATTATCCAGCCGCATCAGAAGCATACCAACGGTTAGTTGCGATTTTCCCCGAAGACCCTCGCTTACTTGGAAGCTACGCACAGGCTCTATATTTGTCGTCGGGTCGAAAGCTTAATCCTCAGGTGACGAGTATCGCAAACAAAGCGTTGTCGATAGATCCGCAACAGACGGGAGTATTGAGTATGTTAGGAATGGCAAGTTTCGAAGCTCGTGATTACAATTCTGCCGTTACTTACTGGTCGAAATTGGTGGCTTTGCTTGGACCCGATTCGTCAAATCGACAAATGATCACTCGGGGAATAGAGCAGGCAAAAATTCTAATGATGGCAAATGGTGGAGCTGTTCCAGTGGATTCTCAAGAGGGGGTTCTGGGCTCGTCTGCAGCGGAGTCTGACGTTCCCGCTGTTGTAGTGCGAGTGTCAATTGATCCGTCGCTCAATGCTGACCCCAATGCGACCGTTTTTGTTTTCGCACGTGCGGTAGTCGGGCCGCCAATGCCGTTAGCAGTGGCTAAACTTCGGGTGTCGGATTTACCTGCGACAGTGCGACTTGACGATTCTATGGCGATGGCGCCAAGTTTAAAATTGTCTAGTTTTGAAAAAGTCAATATCGTGGCCCGTGTGTCAAAAAAAGGGACGGCGATTCGTGGGTCGGGCGATATCGAAGGAGAATTTGGTCCGCTTAATGTGGCTTTGAACAAGGACGTTGTTTCGGTGATAATTGAGAAAATGATACCGTAAACGATAAATTGAAGAGATTTTTGTTCAAAAAAATCCGCCAATTTGTCCAAATCAGCATAGTTCTATGCCTGCAAACGCTATAAACTACCGCAGGTTTTCTAAAGAGAATCGCGATTAATAATAAGAATCGTGTGGCAGTGAAAAAATTTCAATAAATACAGGTAGTTATCTAGTAAAGATAAGGTAGAATGCGACTTAAAAATATCAAGCTGGCAGGGTTCAAATCCTTTGTCGATCCAACCGATGTGGCCTTCCCTAGCAACCTGGGGTGTGTTGTAGGTCCGAATGGATGCGGAAAATCCAATATCATCGATGCGGTGCGCTGGGTCATGGGCGAAAGCTCGGCTAAAAATCTGCGCGGCGAATCCATGACTGATGTCATCTTTAACGGATCGATTAATAGAAAGCCGGTTGGGCAGGCGACCATCGAATTGGTTTTCGACAACAGCGATGGTACCTTGGGCGGAGAATACGCTCGATTTACCGAAATATCTATTCGTCGTAAGGTTACCCGCGAAGCGACATCTGATTATTATTTAAATGGTACAAAATGCCGTCGCCGAGACATTACTGACATTTTCCTTGGCACTGGTTTGGGTCCTCGCAGTTACGCCATTATTGAACAGGGCATGATTTCCAGGCTGATTGAATCTAAGCCAGAAGAGTTGCGGGTCTTTATCGAGGAAGCGGCAGGTATCTCGAAGTATAAGGAACGTCGTCGCGAAACGGAAAACCGGATGCGGCGTACGACTGAAAACCTTGAGAGACTGACAGACTTACGCGATGAGCTTGGCCGTCAATTGCAGCATCTCCAGCGTCAAGCGCAATCGGCAGAGAGATATACAGAGCTAAAAAAGGAAGAGCGATTACTCAAGGCTCAGCTTCAGGCATTGCAGTGGAAAGCTCTCGACGTACAAGTGCACGCTCACGAAACGACTATACGCGATCTAGAAGTAAAATTGGAGGCTGTGATTGCTGAACAGCGTTCTATTGATGCTGACATCGAGAAATTTCGCGACGTACATACCGACTCTATGGACAGATTCAATGAAATTCAGGCCCGTTTTTACGGTATTGGTGCAGAGATAGCTCGTTCTGAACAAACTATTCAGCATCAGCAAGAGCGTAGCCGTCAATTTAAGGAAGACTTACAGCAGGCCGATCGCAATTTCGAAGAGGCTACGGCGCATTTAGCAACAGACACCGAAAAGTCTGAACGCTGGACACTTGAAATAGAAGAAATTCAGCCGGAATTGGAATTGGCTCAAGGCTCTGAAGAAGAAACTGCTTTCGCATTAGTAACAGCAGAAGAGGCGATGCAAGATTGGCAGCACCAGTGGGATGAATTTAATCAAAAAGCACAGGAACCTCGCCAAAAAGCAGAAGTACAACAATCGAGAATCCTGCATTTGGAACAGTCTCTCCAGCGTATTCAACAGCGGATTAGTAAACTTGATGAAGAGAAGGAAAGCTTGCGGTCTGGGCCTGTTGATGAAGAAATTGAATTACTCAGCGAGCAGCTTGCAGAGGCCGATTTAGAAACGGAAGAGAATAAGCAAAAACTTGACGATCAAGTTAACTCGATTTATGAGCGACGCGAAAATAATACCGCTAGCAGTGGTCAATTAGATGAAAAGCGTACTTTGCTGCAAAGTAAGCGGGGCAGGCATGCGTCATTGGATACCTTACAGCAGGCAGCGTTAGGTCAGCAAAAGGGGGCAATCACTGATTGGCTGCAGACACACTCACTCGAAAGCAATCAGCGTTTGGCGGAAACTTTAAAAGTTGCAGAAGGTTGGGAGAAGGCGGTCGAGACCGTTTTAGGCGCGAGTTTACAAGCGGTTTGTGTGGAGGGCCTAGATGCCTTTGCCGGGCTGGTAGAAAATCTGGCTCAAGGCAGCATTACTTTACTCGATAGTAAGGGCAATAGTGAAGTTGTCGCCGAACTCAGCAAAAACCTAGCGGCTGAAATATTTGTCACACGAAACTTGGTTGACAAACTCGAAGACGGGCATGGTGCGGCAAGCCTATTGGCCGGTGTTTTCACGGCTGTAGACTTAGCCGAGGCACTGTCTCTGCGCGAGCATTTGGCCGATCACGAATCAATAGTCACTCCTGAAGGGCTTTGGATTGGCTCGAACTGGTTGCGGGTCGCGAAAGATTCCGACGAGCAAGCAGGCGTATTGCTTCGTCAGCAAGAACTCGATGGTTTGGCTATAGAAATATCGGATTTGGAGCTAGATACCGAGTCTATTGATCATGACTTGCGAGTTGGAAGGGAGTCTCTGCAAACTCTTGAAAAGAGGCGTGAAGAAATTCAGCGAGAGATTCAGAGTCAGAATAGTAAGCACGGTGAATTACGGTCTGAATTAAGCGCCAAACAAGTAAGAGTTGAGCAAATAAGTGTTCGGCGCGAGCGTATAAACAGTGAAATAGATGAGAGCCGTGAACAATTTCAGGTTGAGCAGGAGAGTTTAGGTGAAGCGAGGCTCATTTTGTCTGACGCGATTGACAATATGGAGCAAGATGCGGGAAGGCGCGAGGAGCTCCTGGCTAACCGAGATAATAGCCGAACAATTTTAGATGAGGCTCGTCAGCGCGCGCGACACGACAAAGATTCTGCCCATCAACTAGCTATGCGCTTTCAATCTTTACGTGCCCAAATTGATTCAATGGCACAGAATCTTGATCGTACGCGTAATCAAGTAGATCAGCTAAAGCAACGACGTGAAACCTTAAATGAAGGTATCAGTAGTGCGGATGAACCCATTGAAGAAATGCTACTAACTCTCGAAACTCAGCTAGAGCAGCGTTTGCAGGTAGAACAGGAATTAAGTGAGTCCCGCACCAAAGTCGATGAGATCGAGCATGCACTGCGTGAATCTGAAGGAAAGCGAAGTGGCGTAGAGTCTCGGGTTCAAGATGTGCGTAGTAAATTGGAGCGCGCAAGAGTTGAAGTTCAGGGCTTACAGGTCCGGCGGCGAACGCTGGAAGAGCAGCTAATTGAAACGCAATATGACCTGGAAACTGTGATCAGTAATCTCCCTGAAGACGCCGAGGACAAACTTTGGCATGAAAAATTGGACTCAATAGGCCGCCGTGTCGTGCGTTTGGGGCCGATAAATCTCGCGGCAATTGACGAATATAAATCTCAGTCCGAGCGAAAAACCTACTTGGATGCGCAAAATAATGATCTGGAAGAAGCACTAAAGACCCTGGAAAATGCGATTCACAAAATTGATAAAGAGACTCGGCAGCGTTTCAAAGACACATTCGATGCTGTAAACAGTAGTCTGCAAGAGCTTTTTCCTAAGGTGTTTGGCGGCGGTACAGCTTATTTGGAAATGACCAGTGACGACTTATTGGATACGGGTATAGCTATAATGGCTCGTCCGCCTGGAAAAAGAAACAGCACTATTCATCTTTTGTCGGGCGGTGAAAAAGCACTCACGGCTATTGCGTTGGTGTTCTCAATATTTCGTTTGAATCCCGCGCCATTTTGTATGCTCGATGAAGTTGACGCGCCGCTTGATGATGCTAACGTCGGTCGATATGCTAGATTAGTAAAGGAAATGTCGGACTCAGTGCAGTTTATCTACATTACCCACAATAAAATTGCTATGGAGATGGCTGACCAGTTAATGGGAGTCACTATGCACGAACCCGGTGTTTCGCGGTTGGTAACTGTAGATGTTGAGCAAGCAGCTGAACTTGCAGCGATTTAATACGTCTAACTGAGCGGGCGGTATTACTTGTCGTTTTCTGTCGAAAAGACTATATAGAATAGGAATGATAAACCGAATTAGCTACAGGCCAGCGACGGTAAATTTTGAAAGATTGTGGTTTTGCTGCTAAATTCCCTGTGGGACAGCAGGTGTAGGATCTTTTACTTGTATGAATTAATCTGTAAAGATTAATTTTTTTTATTTAACTAAAAGGGTTAGCGAAACGATGGAACTCAGTGTCCGCGACTGGATGATCGTTGTTGGTGTTTTGTTGATAGTAGTTGTACTTTTGGACGGCTATCGTCGAGTGCGCAACGAACGCCGTGGAAATATTCGCATGTCACTAAATCGAAGTTTTTTAAATTCTTCTGAGGAAGATGGCAGCCATAGCAGTGAATTGCCCAATGGGGGTGCACGTGTTATCGGGGAGCGGGAATTTCAAAAATATAATCGCCAGGGTGGTTCTCATGATGGTGAGCCGCAAATCGGCGATGAAGATTTGGATTTAAGTCAAGCGGTCCCTTTGTTGATGGAATCGGTAGAAAGCGATGTCGCAACTGCAGACGATTCAGTGGTCGACAGCACTCCCTCTGCGCTTGATAAGGAAGATATCGGAACATCTAGTTATATTACTAACAACGAAATTGAGCCGAAAGGCCGTTCGACATATGAAGAGCAGGAAATAGAGGAAGTCGATGACTCCCCCTTTCAGCATAATTTACTGTCGGAAGATCCGGAAGAGGCACATCGAGTGTCTTCAAAAAAACGTGAGAGCTACGATTCGAATCCACAAGAAGTATTTGTCATTAACGTCAATGCAAAAAATGAAATGTTCAAGGGTCCTGATTTGTTGCATATTTTACTAGCGTGCGATTTACGATTTGGCGATATGAATATATTTCATCGTCATGAAAACGCGAATGGCACCGGCGCGGTGCAATTTAGTATGGCTAACAGTGTTCATCCTGGTACTTTTGACCTTGAAGCAATCGATGATTTCAGTTCTCCAAGCGTCAGCTTTTTTATGAGTATTCCCGGACCCAATAATCCTATGCAAGCCTTTGACTATATGGTGGAAACAGCACAATGCCTGGTCAAGAACCTTGACGGAGAACTAAGGGATGAATCTCGTAGTGTTATGACTCTTCAAACCCTAGAGCATTGTCGGCAGAGAATTCGCGATGCAGAGCGGCGGCAGCTCACACAGAATGCTTAGCTTAGCCATTCCTTTTGTTCGTTATTTCACGAGTTAGCATTATCAATGTCTGAGATGAATGACCTGCAGCTACGCCTAAATGAGCTGCGCGATACAATTAACAAGCACAATTATCGATACTACGCTCTCGATGACCCTTCCATTCCCGACGCTGAATATGATCGAATAGTTAGTGAACTACAGAATATCGAAGAACAGAACCCCCAGTTGATATCGTCAGACTCCCCTACGCAAAGAGTAGGTGCTAAACCTTTGCCGGGGTTTTCTCAGGTTGCTCATGAAGTACCTATGTTGTCACTAGATAACGTCTTCAATGCAAAAGATCTAGAAAGTTTTGAACAGCGTATTCGCGATCGATTGGATACGAATAAAGTCATCGCATTTACCTGCGAACCAAAACTTGATGGAGCTGCTGTGAGTTTGCTGTATCGCCATGGAAAACTGGAGCGAGGAGCAACTCGTGGCGATGGTGTGGTTGGCGAGGACATCACTCACAATGTTCGGACTATACCGTCTATTCCATTAACTTTGTTGGGTGAACATTTCCCTGAATTATTGGAAGTTCGTGGCGAAATCTATATGCCCCGAATAGGATTTGAAGCCTTTAACGAAAAGGCTCGTGAGCACGGCGAAAAATTATTCGTGAACCCTAGAAATGCAGCAGCGGGTAGTCTACGACAATTAGATGCGAGAATAACAGCCAGTCGGCCGTTGGAGATGTGCTGCTATAGTGTTGGACTTGTCGAAGGCGGCAATATCCCCGGCAGCCACCGCGAAGTTCTGTTGCAGTTGCAGCAATGGGGGCTGCGTATTAATAGCGAGATGAGAACGGTGAATGGTGTCGCAGAATGTCTCGTTTATCACGACAATCTACTTGAAAAAAGAGGATTATTACCCTACGACATTGACGGTATTGTT
>JBLHNZ010000025.1:0-16844 GCA_047623245.1 Oceanicoccus sp.
TCATGATACGCCAACTCGTTAACTTGCCGCACACCGTGAATTAGAATGACTTTTTCATATTGTTGGTAGGTTTCAGGGTCTTTGATAATACTTAGAAAAGGTGCAAGTCCGGTACCCGTGCTGAATAGGTATAAATGTTTTCCTGGTTGCAAGTTATCTAATGTGAGGGTGCCTGTAGCCTTACTATTGATAAAAACCTGATCACCAACTTGCAAATGTTGGAGCTTTGAAGTTAATGGACCATCGGCAACCTTAATACTAAAAAACTCCAGTTCCTCTTCATAGTTAGCGCTGACGATACTGTATGCGCGTAACAGCGGGCGTCCCTTATCCTCCAACCCTATCATAGTGAAATGCCCATTTTTGAACCTGAATGACATATCACGTGTGGTCTTGAAGCTGAATAGGGTTTCGTTCCAGTGGTGAACATCTGTCACTGTTTCGGTCATCAAATTAGCCATATAGAAAAATCCTCTATTTGAAAAGTTGTAGTTTTAATGTGTTAAAGAATCAAACAAAACGCCAACACGGCGATAAATATCGTATTTGATAACAGCAACAAAAATGGTTTTCTTCCTACCTTATATAGCTCTACTAAATTAGTTTTAGTGCCTAGCGCCGCCATAGCTATTAGCAAACATATACCGGATAAATCCTCCATTGACGAAACGACCGTCGGCGCCAGTATTTCCAAATTGGATACAATGACAAGCACAGTGAAAGCAATAAGGAAACCGGGTACTAATACCAGTTTTTTATAGCCGTCTTGCGATTCATTAGACGGGTTCATCGTTTTTCGAAACAATATTACTAACACCATAATTACTGGTACTAACATCATTACACGCAGCATTTTGGTATAGGTCGCCAGCTCTGCAACCTGCTCAGAAATCATGTGGCCAGCCCCAAATACCTGAGCGACATCATGAATGCTAGCACCAAGGAAAATGCCCATTTGCTCCGGGCTCATATCAAGGCTAGTAACTGCCCCAGGATATAACACCATCACAATAGTGCTTAAGCCGGTGACACAGATGACTGTACAAAGTAAGTATTTTTCTGACGCTTTACTGGTAGGTAATACCGCAGCTACGGCCATAGCGGCAGACACTCCGCAAATCGCCACAGCCGCGCCTGAAATAATCCCCATCACTTTATCGACTTTAAGCGTGCGCGCGAGCACTACACTGAAGGCGATAGTTGCTATAACCACAACCACAACGACGAGCACCGGTTGAAAACCTAATTCCGAGATTTGGTCAAAGGTAATTCGCACGCCCAGTAGTGCGACGCCCATTCTCAATATTGACTTTGCGCAAAACTCCAAGCCGCGGGAAAACTCTTCGTATTTGTAAATGTTGTTAAAAGCCATACCAAGTAACAACGCCATTAGGATCAATGGACTGCCATAGTGTTCCGCCATATAGTTGGCTGCCAACACCACTACCAGGCAGAATCCAATTCCCGGTAACAGTGGTATACTCACTTGACGCAATGCATCAATACGAGACAGAGTGATGTTTTTCATTGTTCAATAACTCCGCTCACTGATGCAGACGAGTATTGACCAACTCATCAGCTCGACCATCCGCAATTGCGCGCAAGTATCGCCAGGGATACACGCCTCTATCGTGACCATCGGTGAAAATGACTTGTAGCCCCGAACTACCAAACACATCCAGTCTTTCAATCGTACTACTGTCGCTTACCAGCTGGACGCCGACAACTTTCCGCGCCCTGCAACTGGCACAGGCACAATACTGACGCAACTGCCGTCCGGTGATTTGACTAACCCCCTTATCGGACCAGGTAATATTCAATATTGAACTCTCTTTTTGAAGCTGTATATCAGTAGGTATTGCGAGACTGGAGTACATAGGTTTCCCGAGTTAATAGTTAGTCATGACAGTTTAATGGTTAAGAAACAGCTTCCAGATTGACCACCAATAAGTCCCTTTTGTCTGGCCTGTCTGCCCACTTTTCCGCGTCGAATAGAGGCGAACCGGTTTCTGTGATCACTGGCCACTGCAGAGATAGATCAGCGTTAAGTTGCAAGAATTCTGCATACTTATCGGGTAAATCCGCCTCTTCATAGATCGCGTCAACCGGGCATTCTGGAATACAAAGGGCGCAATCAATGCAGCCCTCTGGATTAATAACCAAAAAATTTGGCCCTTCGTGAAAACAATCGACAGGACACACATCAACACAGTCAGTGTATTTACATTTAATGCATTGTTCGGTCACTACAAAAGTCATTGTCTAATTCTCCGCAACTTCACTAAAAGCGCTGTTAATTTTTTCTTGTGACCAACGAGCTAGCTTCCGCACATCAGGATCATTATCTTCTAGTGCTTTTTCCACCAGTGGCATACCAGCGGGATCGGCAATTTCACCTAGGGCTGCGACCGCTGCTTTACGTAAGTTACTAATTGCGCTCTCTAAACACTTGCCTAGCGCTGGTATCCCTTCCGTTAGAGACAGCAACCCAATAGCTTCTGCGGCTTTTTCCTGTACCTGCCAGCGCTCGTCCTGCGTAGCGGCGATTAACCGCTCCGCTGCATCGACTATTTTTAGTCTACCGAGCCCCTTAATCGCTTCCACGCGCACTAACCAGTTATCATCGCCCAGGGAAGTAATCAGGGTGGCAGTAACTTGAGCGGGCGAGGCGTAAACCAGAGTGCCTACGGCTGTGCGGCGCACCTCCGGGTCCAAATCGTTTTCGGCAACTGACATAAGCTGAGGCAGGTTTTCAACATCTTGCAGATAGCCCAAAACGCCTACCGCTTCGCGCCGTACTGCTGCGTTGTCATGCTGAAGAAATTCAATGGCATACGGTCTCGCATCTTTGATCTTCATTTGTTTGAGCGCGTGCAAGATCGCAGATAATACAAACGTATCTTTTGATTTTAGCGCTGCAATTAAAGCCGGAGCAGCACTAAGATCCTTTAAGTCGGCAAGTGCCTTTGCAGCGGCATTTTTTACATTGCTGTCCTCCGAGGTAAGTGATCCTACTAAAGAATCCATCATATCTCGTGGGTCAAACTCATCGATTACTTTGGCCGCCTCCATTCGCACCATTGCGTCTTTGTCAGCAAGGGCAGCAATAAGCAGTTCTACTGCTTCTTCTTCGTGGCTATCGACTAAATCCATAACTGCGACACGACGAACACCAGGGTCATCATCGTCGAGGCGAGTAGCTATAGAGTCCAGCAATGGGTCAGAGTATTTTGACATAACACACCTCACTTAAGTAAATAGGGAATATTGACGGTAACGGCGTCTGTTGGGCAGTCTGCCTCGCAAGGCATGCAATACCAGCATTCGTCGTATTTCATATAGGCTTTACCTGTGTCCTCGTTGATCCATAGAACGTCCAATGGACATACATCAATACAGGTACGGCAGCCTTTTTCGGCGATACATTTGTCGTCGTCGACGATGACGGGAACCATTGAGATTTGTGATGCTATAGGCATAGTTAATGCTCCTTTATAAAATTTTTCAGAAGTAATAGGCGACGTTGTTAACCGGCCTGCTGTATTCGCATTTGACTGTATGCATTCTTCTCTTGCTCATCTAACTCAATAACATAGGGATCAATGTCCCGTTTTTTACAGGCCATTTCACCGTTATCATCTTTGTACAACTGCACGTGACAAAACCAATCCTCATTATTCGTCTCAGGAAAGTCGACGTAGCTGTGATATAGTCCCCAGCGACTCTCCTGCCGATACATAGACGCTGTGGCGGCCATCAAAGCGCAATCCAAAATATGCTGTGCTTCGTTGGCTCGCATCAATTCATGAGCGTCACGTGCGTAGAGATATTCGATGTCATTTTCGATAGCTTTTAGCCGTTCAAGGCCAATATCCATCTTTTTGGTAACCTTCGGTGGTTGCAGATAGTCATTGACCAACCGGCGCACTTTGTACTCAAACTGGCTTGCTGGAATACCATCCGTGCGCCGCATTGGCGCGAGAATGCGATCGCGTTCAGAGCATATATAGGCTTCATCTAACTCGGCAAATTCACGATCACGGGCAAACTCAACGGCGTTTGCACCACAAATATCACCGTAAACAAAAGCACCTAACATATAGCTGTGAGGGATAGATGCCATATCACCTGCTCCGTAGAGTCCAGGAACCGTTGTTTCCCCTTTTTCGTTAATCCATACACCTGAAGCTGAATGTCCAGCACAGAAACCGATTTCAGAGATGTGCATTTCCACCATCGTGGAGCGATAGTCCGTTCCACGCCCATCATGAAAGCGTCCACGGCTCGGGCGTTCATTTGTGTGTAAAACCTGTTCGACTTCTTGAATAGTTTCTTCCGCGAGGTGATCAAGTTTTAGGAATACCGGTCCCTTTCCGCCTTGAAGTTCGTTATAGAATTCGAGCATCATCTGACCACTCCAGTAGTCGCACTCGATAAATCGATCACCCTGAGCATTGGCGGTATAACCACCGAGCGGGCCTGTAACGTAGGCACATGCTGGTCCGTTATAGTCTTTCAGTAGAGGGTTAATCTGATAGCACTCTAGCCCACTTAATTCTGCTCCGGCGTGGTAGGCCATGGAATGGCCATCGCCACAATTTGATGGGTTTTCGTAAGTGCCAAATAGATATCCTGACGCGGGCAGACCAATGCGACCAGCAGCTCCAGTGCACAACACAACGGACTTTGCGCGAATGACTATTATTTCCGCATCACGAGTTCCCATTGCAATACAGCCACTGACGGTACCATCTTTATCCTTTAGCAGACGAATAGCTTGATAACGATTCTCTACCTTGACTCGGTTTCGACGTAGACGGCGATAGAGTATCTTCTTTATATTGTGGCCTTCCGGCATCGGTAGTACATAAGTGCCCAGATGGTGCACTTTTTTCATGTCATACTCACCGGTTTCGTCCTTTTGAAAATAAACACCCCAGTCATCCAGTTTCTGAATCATATCGAAAGAACGTTCCGCATAGGTCATAACACCTTTTTGCAACAGAACTCCATCGTTAGCTATGGTAATCTCTTTTACGTAGTCCTCTGGAGTCGAATGTCCCGGAACGACAGCGTTATTTAGGCCGTCCATACCCATGCTTATTGCACCGGAACGTTTGACGTTAGCTTTATCCAGTAACATAACAGTAGCTTCTGGGTCATTTTCCTTGGCAGTCACTGCCGCCATGGGGCCGGCGGTGCCACCACCTATAACCAGCACATCAATATCTTTTACAGTAATATCTTTAGGTAGCATCGTTACTCATCCTCTTCTTTGGGTGTGTTTGTTAATCAGTTTATCGGGTGTATTTCTTATTCTGTCTCGCTCTATCTGGAATCTGTATTTGTAGGAGTCTCCACGAAAGGCGAGGTATTCGTAATCAATGGGTGTGTCATGAATGTCCCTTGTTAACCGCTGTACCCACATAATCGGGCTTCCCGTTTCCATTCCTAACAATTCAGATACTTCGCTATCGGCTGGACGGGCCTCAAGGCTGATTTCCGCTCGCCCCAGCGAGACATTTAGTTCGTTTTCCAGCATCGGGAAAATGTCGCCTGATAAGTCTTTGGAAAAAAGGTTGTTGCCAATCGAGGTAGGAAAGTAGGATCTATCAACAGAAACAGGATCGAGGTTCAAGTACCGAACTCGCACTACTTCGACCACGTTTTCCTTGAAAACTAAATCCAATTTATTCTGCACGTCTTTACTTGGAGAAATCTCTCGAATACTTAATAGTCGAGCCGACGTAGCGTATCCTTTAGGTGTCATAGCCTCTGCAAAGCCTTCAAGATGTCGTATGTCCTGCATCGCTTTCGGTTTACTGGCGAAAGTCCCCTTGCCTTGTGAAGTGAAAATTAGTCCTTCACCATGTAAATGCCTCAGTGCTTGACGAACGGTGATGCGACTGACGCTAAACGTTTTCATTAGCTCGCTTTCGGAAGGCATGCGCTGCGAGGGCGCATATTCCCCTGCCAAAATCTTTCGTTTTAACGTTTCCTTAATTTGAACGTATAGCGGAAGGTGGGACATGTCAGTGTCTGTTGGCAATGGCATAACTATTGGCTCCCTGGTTTTTTCCGATGCTTTATTTGTCATAACATGTCATATCAAGTTGTCGTATTTTTGGTCGATCAGTTATTTATTTCGTTACACCATTTTTGGGGCGTAGATTTCGAAACTAGTGCGGTGCTGTGATACTACGATTACTCGTTTTCAGGTATTTGACCAATGCATTGACATCATTCTCAGTTAGTTGTTTGGCCACATCTCGCATTACTCTGGACCGGTCATTACTTCGCTCGCCTGACTGGAAGTTTAATAATTGTTTGTATAAATAGGCCCCGTGTTGTGCCTGCAACCAAGGCGCTAACGGATGACTTGCATTGTGGCAACTAATACACGCAGGCAGGCCTTCTTTTCCCCGTTGAAATAGATTTTTACCCAAGTTGGAATGGTCACCTGGCTCGTGGCTTCCCGCGCGAGGAGGTGGTAAGCTAGAGAAGTATTTCGCGATAATTGATATCTCGTTTGGTGCCACTTCCGTCATCATAGATTTCATCTGTCCGCCGTCGTTATCCCGATTACCTACGTGAAAATCGTGCATCTGTTTTTCAATGTATGGAGCTTTTTGCCCAGCTAATTTTGGAAATTTGTCCATCACGCTAATTCCATCTAAGTTGTGGCACATGGCGCAAATTTCCCAGGGAGCCATACCTTCTTTATCGATCATACCCGCACTACTGTATGGAGCAGCGAGCAATAATTTCAGTCCGGCTAAACTGATTATCATTAGCCGGCTTATTAATGACATGCTGTAGAGATTCTCGAATTAGTGGTGTTTATGTTCATGTGACGTCGCTCCCAGACTTGATGCAGTTTTTTTGTCGCCGTTGAGATTTCCCACAATCATTTCAAAATTGTGAGCGCGCCCTTTTTGAAATTTCACTGTTAGAGGGAATCTGTCACCTGCCACTAGTGACTGGGTGGGCGACATCAACATTAAATGTAAACCGGCGGGAGCAAAGGTGAGACTTTTCTTGCCCGCAATTGTCACAGTATTTTTCTGTTCCATAGTCGCGATGCCTTTTTCAATTCGAGATTGATGTATTTCGATAACAGCATAGGTGGGGCTGGTTATCGAAACTATTGTCAAATGCTCGTCCCGCAAATTGTGCAAAGTAAAGTAGCCCGCTCGCGTGGTTAGGGTCGGGGGTGCCATCGGGCTCCAGGCGTTGTCGACAGATACTAAGGTTTTCGACTGCGTTTGAACGCTGGTTGCCAACAGTAAAAGCAGGGCGAACAACTGAAACCGAGACACAATGCCTAGTTGAATTTTTACTGGTGACTTCTTGCAGTTCATGGTTTCTGCCCTCTTATCACTTTCATCAGATACTCCCCGGTATGGTGAGGATGAAAAGGCGGATTAATTTTCGCTACTACTTCAGCCTGCGGGTTTATGACAGAAACTGTTGCACTGTGGATAACGTTATATTGCGTATCATTCGGGCTTTTTCGGTCAAGGCGATAATAGGCATCTAAGTTATCAATCAATTTGTCGATTTCTGTGCTCGCACCTGTTAGCCCTATGTAATTCGGATGAAAGTAGGCAAGATATTCTTTCAGTACGGATCTGTCTCGATCAGGGTCAACCGCGAGGAATACGATATTAGGAATGCTGTTTGGCCGCATACGCAGACTGAGGTCTGCACGCACAGCCTCCAAATTGGCTAATGTGGTTGGACAAACATCTGGACAGGTGGTAAATCCAACAAAGACCATCGTCCATCGCCCCTTTAGTTGATCGACACCGAACTCTTTGCCGTTTTGATCCGTCAGTTGGAATGCGGATAGCGGTTGAGGCTCACTAAGAGTAATAGTGCTGCCAGCCGCGACCGCAACGCTACTTGTCAATATGACTAACAAGACGATGCCCACGTGGACAATACAGCGCGAAAAATTTGGGAGCATCAGGCACCCACCTGCTCAAAAGCTTTTAAACTTTCTTTACGTATATAGGATAAGCAACTTTTCTTTAACTCAATAAACTGTTCGGTGGTTGCAAGGTCGGAATGGCGAGGACGTTCAAGATCTACTTTAAGATCAGCAATCACAGACCCAGGGCTGGCACTCATCACCAATATTCGATCTGCCAAAAATATAGCCTCGTCTACATCGTGAGTCACAAACAAGACCGTTGTGCCGAAGTCAGACCATATCTTTAGTAGATTTTCCTGCATCATTAAGCGAGTCTGTGCATCGAGTGCACCGAAAGGTTCATCCATCAATAATACGCTTGGATAGTTTGCTAGCGCCCTGGCAATACCGACACGTTGCTGCATACCACCAGACAGTTCGCCAGGGTACTTTTTCGAAATTTTGCTTAAGCCAATCATCGCCAAAAACGTACTGGCAATGGAATTGCATTCTTTATCGCTATGGCCCTCTAATTTGGGACCAAAGGCGATATTTTGGTGAACTGTTTTCCATGGAAAGAGCGAATACTGCTGAAACACCATTCCTCGATCAGGCCCCGGTTCAGTAATTTCAATACCATCAATAAGAACGCGACCCGTTGAGGGTGTTACGTAGCCGGCAACCGAGTTAAGTAGTGTAGATTTACCACAGCCGGAAGGCCCAAGAATACACACAAATTCACCCGGAACAATGTCGAGACTAGTCTCCTGTACTGCGGTGTTAGCAGTCGCACCGCTGCCAAAAACGATACCGACGTTGTCGATTTGAATGTGGCCCTTATTGTTTCGCTTCTTTCGCATTTCATTCTTTTTCACACTCGTGGTAGAAGTGCTACCTATATTCATCATGTTCATCATATTCATCGGGCGTTCCTCAGCTGTTACCAGCGACTGTATTTCTTTCATCGATTTGAAATTTACCAACGGCAGCGCAGCAAGAAACTAACAATATTGCAAAGCCTGTCAAATTCACCCACAAGCCCATTGGCTCCAACCACAATGACGTAGACACTCCCAAACCCATCATCGCTAAACCGACTACCCATGTGGGTGTCGAGCAGCACACTACCCAAGACATCGTTATTGATGACAGAGCAACAAAGCCAGCACCAATACCTGTAGCAATACCGGACGATCGCGCGGTTGCAACACTACATTTCCGTTGACGTTTTCTCAGTAGCAAAATGTTGGTCGAGACAAGAGCTGCCAGAGACATGATTCCTAGAATCTTTGCAGGTGCTAGAAACAGGCTCCACTCCGAAATGCCATTGCCAAAGTCATAGTTCATATAGCCAACCTCGAATATCCACTCATCACTAATAATCGCTAAACTGTCGCTAATGGAGGGAGTTGACTCCAATATTCGTCGCACGTTGAACAACCAATCATATGTTCGGGTGTAATTCGGAATATTTTGAAATCTTACAAGTAAACTCAACATAAGCATCGCGTAGTAGGCGATGGTCAATCCCATTAGCATCGACAACCACACCAGAAAATACTGATGAATAGTCGCCAAAATAGTCTTTATTCGATCTAACATATAGCTGGCCTAATACGTTTATCTAACGCTGTATTTCTTTCCATCGCAGAGCTGGACGCATCATCACTTTTATCAAATATGTCGATAATGTTCCCAAGCCTCCGATGACCAACATGCCGACAACAATGTCGGGGTAATTGATGAGTGAGTACGCGTCCCACGTGAAATAACCTATACCGTATTGTCCAGAAATGATTTCCCCAGCTAGCAAGGAAAACCAACTAATACCCATGCCGATTGCCAGTCCTGCGGCGATGCTAGGTAGCGCGGCAGGTAAGACTACGTGCCAGAACACTTCGAGCTTTGATGCACCGAGCGATAAAGCGGCGCGCACTAAAACGTCAGGCGTTTGTTCTACGCCATGAACTGTATTCAAAATTATGGGAAACAACGCTCCCAAAAATGTAATGTATACGATTGATGATTCTTCGGTAGGCCACATAAGAATTGCGAGCGGTATCCAGGCTACCGCGGGAATTGGGCGGATCACCTCGATATACGGTAAAACAGCGGCTCGAGCGATTCGCGAACGGCCAATTAGCGCGCCAATAGTAATTCCAAGGACGGCGGCGAGGGTATATGCAATTAGAATACGTCGGATACTTACAAAAATATGTGTGTAAAACTCCGAGTCGCCAAGATGAGTTATAAACGCCGCACTTACTTTAAGTGGCGAGGGCACATTTTCGAAATTAATAAAAACATTGAAATTGTAACGCGTCGCCAAGTGCCACAGAAAAACACCAACACTTAGTGAGACAAGTCCGATGAGAGCATTCACCATTTTTTCACTGGTGATCATTTCAAATATAGAGCTAGCCTTTTTTTCGTCCGGAGCAGTCTTATCGACGTCATTCAAGACGGAGAGAGGCTCAACAGAAACACTGCTTGCGCTTTTTTCTTCTGACATCTTTGTAGAATTGGTCTGGTCTATAGGTGCTTCTTCAGCAACGGCAATATTCATTGTGTACTCTCACACTGTTGTTCGTTTTGTATTGGTTATACTTGGTTTTTCAGTATTGTGATCAGCGATGGGTAGCAGCGGACCGAGAGTCCGCCTCCAACCATTTGTAAACATCTTGCCTAGCTAGACAAAGTAGCCAGCGCCGCTTCCAAATCCATCACTTTCCCACCGGTTTCAGACGCATACTTGTCCGCATCAGGCTTGCGCAAAAATGTGGAGAATCCTAAGTTGGATTTTACGAAAAAAGCTGTTTTGCCAAATAGCTTTAGACCGGTTTCCCTATCGTAAACATAGGTTGCGTTTAACTTGGCACCGGTTTTTCTAAACGTATCAATAGCGCCAAGGAAACCAGAATTGGTTTGATAAGAAGAAATTCCTTCACGGGAGTGCCAGATTTCCATGGGTAACCCTGCGTTACTAATCGCTGGATCTACTACAGTTGATTTCTCACCTTCGTAGTCTTTACCCAACTCCTTATAAGCAGCTTTGACATAGTCTTCAGTTATCCACTCGCCAAAATCCAGAGGGGGAATAGCTTTCTCGGCTACCAGTACGCCATGATTGAATTTCAGTGCATCTATCCACTTGGTTTTAATGGTTGGGTCAAGTGTTAAGTGACCACCTTTTGAGAAATAGATATATAACACTTCCTTTTCTACACCTGTCCACTTCTCCATTAAGTCAACCGCTCGCACAGGATCCTCGCGAATCCATTCTCCTGCTTGATATACCGCTTTAACAAAAGCTGTGACTACTTCTGGGTAGTCGTCTGCAAAATCTTCTCGAACAACGACACCGTGAAGATAAGGGATACCTGTTTCACTACCGTCATAGATTTTGCGTCCGGTTCCGCGAAACTCCATCAACTCTGACCACGGGCAAAAATCCGCGTGTGCGTCGATTTTGTTAGCGGCGATATTTGCCGCCCCTACTGCAGGGCTTTGATTTTTCAGGCCGTACTCGCTACTTTTTATATCGGCATCCTGCATCCCTTTTAGCAACATACCCCATGCAGCACTGCCTACAGGCACTGATACATCTTTGCCTTTGAGTTGGTCAATGCTGTAGATATTTGAGTTAACCGGCACTACGATTGCATTGCCGCTGCCTTTAAGGTTATAGCCCGTACCTGCGACGTACTTTGTACGTAAGGAGTCCGTTTCCTGAAACTTCGCACCGTTGACAATCAGCGGATAGTCACCCATAACACCAAAATTTAGCTTGTTCGCCATCATCTGGTTGGTGATAGGGCCGCCAGAAGAATAATCGCTCCAGCTAACCTTATAGTTAGCATCTTTGTATTTACCCGTTGTAGGCAAATTCTTTTCTAACAATTTGAGCTCTTTAACTACAATCCCTGCGGTGTACGTATCGGTACACATACTCTGGTGGCCGATAGCAATGCGAATGTCCTTCGCTTGTATCGGAAGCGATGTCAGCGCCAGTGCTGACAGCACTGAGGCTAGCCCGGTTTTAATTTTCATGTCTTATCTCCGCTTGTTGAGTCAGGTTCCAAAATGAACTTGTATTAGCATGTTATAACTACATGAATATAAGAACGCACAAGCTGTGCCAAGTGAAGAATAAATTTCGGCTGTGTGGGTTAAGGTTATATTTTTTAAGGAGTTTTTTAGTTATTGAGGAAATTTTATTATCATCAATATTTTTTTCGAAATATTACTTGCGCACGCATTACGTGCACAATGTGATTCACGCAACACTTTAAAAGTGCATACATTTTTCAAAAAACACAGAAAATAATACAAGCAGACAAGTCGTCAGTGTTGGTTTCAGTTAGCGCTGGTGATTCTAACTACTCTAATAGATGGAGCCTTATTATTTTTGTTAATCATAGGTCGCATCGCTTTTAGAGCTTTAACTAGATAACTCTGACGAAGGACATCCTAGGTATCACGGATGAGAAGTTTCGAATTCGAGTAATGAGGCGTGAGAGTGCTGGATAGAATTAGTCAATGAAAACGTCGATTCAACCTTTACGTTTTTTCCGGAAACAGAAACCGTGGTGGGCATTTGGGAAAATGGAATCTGAGTTAATGCGAGTCTATCGATGAGAAATGGCTAGCTTTTCATTCGCCTTTATTGAAATCCAGTGATCCGACATTAGCCACATGCAGGCGGTTAAATTCAATTGCAGCAATGTGCTCAGGATGATGTTGGTAGATACGTAAATCCACGAATGATGCAAACTGCATAATGAGTATCAGGTCCCAGCTGCGCTCATCGTGAAGTTCGTCCAGGCCAATCTCAATGTGCTGAACTTCTTTGATGCTGCTCTGCAGCGCGAGCATTTTTTTACAAAATACTTGAATATGCGCATCCGTAGTACCTGACTTATATTTTAGAAATACGTAGTGGTGTAACATCTGGCTACCTTCTATTGGTTTGATACGACTATAATATACCTGCTGTTGCTCCGGGTGAGACAGTCTCCGGCGCCCGATTAAGGTCTTCCATCGCGAAACCCGCTGCGGCTTTATAGCGGGCCATCATTTCCTGACGTTCTACTTCTGGGAAAACGTCCTCAATGTTATCGAACAGGCCGGCGCACCGATTGTCGAGCTCGTTTAATATCGCAAATGGACCCGCACCGCGGTTGCGCAGAACGACGGCAGAGATATCCTCGCATAGCTGTTCATTGTAAGCGTCCAAGGCAGTGCCGTTGACTCCATGCTCTACGATGGCCGCACCTAGTACTCGCGCATCTACAATCGCCTGGCTTGCGCCATTTGAGCCGGTTGGATACATGACATGGGCAGCATCACCCATGAGTGCGACATGATTATCCACCCAAGTCGGCACAGGATCACGGTCAATCATGGGGTATTCGTATACGTCTTTGGCACCCCTTAGCATGCCTTGAATATCTACCCAGTCGTAATTCCAGTCTGCAAAGTGATGAATGAAATCTGCCGATTCGGCTTTCTTGTTCCAGTCTCCATGGGTCCATCCTTGCGAGTTGTCCATGGTTACTTCAGCAATCCAATTAATAGTCGCCAACCCCGTTTCCGGATCGACTGGCGAGATGGGGTAAAAAACAATTCGTTTACGGTGTGTCCCCAGACCCACAAAAGATGCACCGGTGCGAATGGGTGCTCCCCGAGTCGTACCGCGCCACATCACAGCACCGCCCCAATGAATCGGCGGCTGGTCCGGGTGCATCTGTGCCCGTACCGTTGAATGCAAACCGTCTGCGGCGATAAGCAGGGTACCGGCAATCTCCAGAATTTCTCCAGTCTCTTTGGTCACGCACACCACCACCCCGGATTCAGTGTTCTGGTAACTGACTAATTTATGTCCTGTCTTTATCGCGTTGGGACCGAGCCGTTCGACAACTGTTCGAACCAGTAACATTTGTAATTCACCGCGGTGTACTGCGTATTGAGGCCAATGATATCCTGCCTCTAAGCCTCGTGGCTCGGCGTATACATCTTTACCGTTCAGTCCTACTAACGACCACTCTTTCGCTTGTAAGCCAATAGTGTCTAAGGTTTCAGCGCCGAGCCCCATAGCATAGAGCTCGCGAACAGCATTGGGCTGTATATTGATACCCACACCGAGTGGCTTCAATGCCGAAACATATTCAATGACTAGGCAGGGCACGCCGATTTGATGTAATGTGAGCGCCAGGCTCAGGCCGCCAATACCGGCACCGGCAATAATGACAGGGTCCAAGCTTTCCTTCGTTGTTTTTGACTTCATTATTTTCTCTAACCGTGATTCATTGACCTGCAATTCCGAGTATCTCTTACGGGTCCGCCTGGATACAATACGCCAATTGTGACCAACACGAGAATATATCGCTCAGCAAGTCGGATTCGGCGCTTCGTGAAAGGGCTTATAAATAGTGCGTTTTAGTATTGCCGTTAGATTTATAACGTGCTGATCTACGCCCTGAAATCTAGCGGTGATAAATCCTCAGATAAGCGAATGACTCAAAAAGGAGAGAGGGAGTCGGCAAAGTCGGCAAGTTGTTCTTTTGTATCCTGAGTGAGGCTAATCAAAAACTGATTCGCTTCAATACCTTCGAACAGAGCGTTGACTACATCTGCAACGGTATCAAAGTCTGAACCGATATCGACATCTGAAGTTACGCGACGTCCTTTATGGCCCCATGCGACTGAAGAACGTGGAAAGGCTGTGTCAGTCATGCGTGGTGCAAGATAATGAACCTGTATTCCCAACGGCTTACAATACACCGCTAAGGCTTTTGCCATCCCGAGCAACGCGTATTTAGAAGAAGCATAAGGCGCATTCATTCCGTTGCTGTTGAACAAGCCCGCAGATGAGCCAGTTATGATAATAGTGCCCTGCTTTCGTTCTATCATTTCGGGAAGAAAGGCATTAACCGTGCGGGTAACTCCCATTACGTTAATATCAAAAAGACGTTGCCATTCACTCATTGGTATTTTTTCAAAACGCCCTCCTAAAGCAACTCCCGCGTTCGCCATCACTACATCCACAGGTCCCAACGCTGAGGCTGCGGCGCGCAGAGCTGAGACATCCGAGTCTGAACAAACATCGCAAAGTATTGGAGTTACGCCCAATTGAACCGACGCAGCAGTGAGTTTATCTGTATTGATGTCGGCAAGCACAACGTCGGCGCTTCTTTCTTTGAAAGCTTGTGCTGCCCCCAGTCCGATGCCATCGGCACCGCCGGTAATTACGCAAACTTTTCCGCTAAAATTCATGATGCTATCCTCTTATGTTTCCATTTTAAGGTTGATACGTATCGGTTAGAAGCGATGTACAATCGTCGATCCAATGCTGACTATGTTCCCTTGTCGTCGCTGTTTAGCCAGTCTAACAATCGAGCTTTATCTTCTTCTGATGATTCTTCTTCATTTTTTTTCCTGATCTTCGTTGCAGGATTTGAGACAAAATGAATTGTTTTTTGAACAGGGATTCCTCGCTGTATATATTCTATTGTAGCGCTTTCTGCGGGTTTAAACTGTTCTAGTGCTTTCTCCCAAAGATCCTTAGACCGAATTGTTCGCCGGCCAAGTTTGACAATTTGATCTCCTCGTTCGATCCCCACTTCATAAAGCGGGGTAGCAACGTTGATAACCGAAGAAACAATGGCAGATTCACCGTTAAAGTTGAAATCGATCGGCCCAACGTATGTTTTGTCGTCTTCCTTTTTAGTCAGTTTCAGTCCGAATGGAGCGATTAGTTTTTTGAAATCTGGGATTTTTTGCCCGCGGATATGGTTAGCGAAGAAAGTGTCTGAAAATTCTTTGTCGCCAAGTAACTTTGCTAAAGTGATTTGCAGGTCGGAGCGATCATAGGGCTTTTCTTCACGACCAAATTCCTGCCACATTAATTCTAAATAGTCGTCCAATGACTTTCCCGGAAACTGCGATCTTATCGATAGGTCGAGCGCTAGTGCCATTGCTCTGCCGTAGATATAATAACTAAAGAAAATGTTCCGAAAATTTGTTTTGTCTATAGATGTCCCTGCATCGGTAAACGGTGCCAGCATGCTAGCGCCTTCTGGAGAAAAATAGCGGCTACCTGGAACTAGATTTGCCTGATTGATTATTGTCGATACAACCTCGAGATACTCGTCATGACTAGTGATTTGCGCTCTTCTGATTAACAGATCGCCGTAGTAGCTTGTAAATCCTTCAGCGAACCACAAACTTTTACTCGGATTAGCCTTTGTGAAATCGAAAGGTTCAAGGGACTTTGGTCGAATCCGTTCAACATTCCACGCATGAAAAAACTCATGTGACAAAGTACCTAACTGCTCGAATTCGCCTTCATCTAATGAGGTGCTATTAGTTAAAATAGTCGAATTACGGTGTTCCATTCCGTCGCGATCAACATGCGGTAGATAACAGGCAATAAAAACGTACTCTCCGTAATCGAATTCCGGGAACTCGCCAAAAACTTTCTCTTGTTCTTCGATCACAGCTTTTGCCCTTCGAGTAAATTCGGCCAAATCGTCGTCACTGCCTTCATGATGAACCGCTAGTTTAAAACGATAGTCTTTATTTTTTCTCTTTACTGACCACTCACTGACCTGATGGTCGCTAAACTCGATAGGACTGTCCATAAAATAGGATAGTCCGGGAGCAGTAAATACATATGGTCGATTGGTTTTAACTAATTGTGTTGCCACTTTCCAGCTGTCATTGAAAGGCTTGAGCGTTAACTCGATTGGGACATTTTCGTACCCCTTTGCCCACATGAAGGTTGCCGGAATGTTGAGATGTGCATGGCTTCTGTCAATTTGACTATACGTTCCGTCGGCGCGGTCGCCGAATAACGTATAGCTAATGGTTACTTGTCCATCGTGTTGGCCAACATTCCACTGGTATGCGTTGGGCCGTGTAATCGGCA
>JBLHNZ010000026.1:0-16837 GCA_047623245.1 Oceanicoccus sp.
TTGTTAGCCCGAGCATCATACAAGCTGACGGACAAAACCAAGCAACAATCGACGATGGCGACTCCGCTATCTTTATGAACTTTCGTGCAGATCGCGCTCGCGAATTATCCCGCGCCTTTGTCGACCCCGACTTCAGTGAGTTCAAGCGCATCACCCTACCGCGACTTAAACATTTTGTAACTGCCACAGAATATGCGGAAAACATCAAAACCATTTGTGCCTTTTCGCCCATAAAACTCGTCAACAGTTTTGGGGAGCTGATGGAAAGGTCAGGTAAGACTCAATTGCGAATTGCAGAGACAGAAAAATATGCTCACGTCACTTTTTTCTTTAGCGGTGGCAGAGAGCAAGTCTATCAAGGAGAGACACGCACCTTGATACCTTCTCCGGATGTCGCTACTTACGACCTAAAACCCGAAATGAGCGCAGCTGAAGTCACCGACAAGCTGGTCGAAGCGATTAAGAGCAATCAATATGACGCCATCATTTGCAACTATGCGAATGGCGATATGGTCGGACATACCGGTAATTACGAAGCTGCCATCAAAGCAGTGGAAGCCCTGGATCAATGTCTAAAAAGGGTTTCAGAGGCTGTGTTGTCTGTAGACGGAGATTGTTTGATTACCGCCGACCATGGGAATTGCGAACAGATGGTCGATTACAATTCTGGCCAGGTCCACACACAGCACACCACTGAACTTGTACCTTTTGTCTATGTTGGAAATAAATCACTGACAATGACACCGAACACAGGGAAACTTGCCGATGTCGCTCCGACCATGCTGAAACTAATGGGCCTCGAACAACCCAGCGACATGACGGGCACACCTCTTGTCACTATTCTTAATTAAAAAACTATGGCCGCTAGAAAGCGTCAGCGTAATAGGTTCAGCGGTGCAGGACGCTCAGCAATGAACCTTCAGTACTCGATAAAAACGTGTTCGAAGCTGTTGTTACTTGGCAGCTCCTTGCTGTTCGTTTTTTTGTCTCCTGTTTACGCCGACAAGGAACAGCAGCAGCGGCAGCAATTAAAACAACTCAACAAAGAATCAGCAACGCTAAAGAAACTCCTTAAACAATTTAAAAGCGAGCGATCTCAACTGCAAGCAGACCTTCAATCTGCGGAAACAAAAATTGGACTTATTCAGAAGAAAACGAGAAAAACCCTCAGAAAACTCGATAAAGAACGATCGGAACTAAAAAAATTACAGAGCGAACGACAACAGCTAGTCAAAGAAAAACAGAATCAACAGCAACTCATTTCACAGCAAGTTGTTGCCGCCTACCAATTGGGGCGACAGAAAAAAATAAAGGTACTGCTCAATCAAGAAGAACCCGAAAAGATCACTCGCGCCCTGACTTATGCCGATTATTTTCATCAGGCTAGAAACGAAGAAATCGAAGGTTACCTCAACATTATCAATAAAATCAATGAGCTAGAACCAAAAATACAGCTGAGAACCATAAGCTTATCGCGAATCAAGAACCAGTTAGAGCAAGAATACGCCAGCCTTATAGACAGCAAGCAAACAAGAAAAGCCAGCCTTACACAAATAAACACATCCATCCGTGATAGCGACCAGCGACTTGCTCAAACCAATAAAGACAGATTGGAGCTTGAACGTTTATTAAAGGCCGTAGAAGAAAGCTTGGCAAATATAGAGATTCCCGTTAATTATCAACCCTTTTCCAACTTTAAAGGGAAGCTCGAATGGCCTGTACGAGGCAAAGTCAGTCAAAGATTTGGTAGCCCACGCGGAGATAGCAGTCTGCGCTGGCAAGGAGTGAAAATTCAGGCAAACGAAGGTAGTCAGATACAATCAATCCATCATGGGCGCGTTGTGTTTGCAGACTGGTTTAAAGGATCCGGTCTATTGGTAATAATAGACCACGGCGATGGCTATATGAGCTTATATGCTCACAACCAAAGTATATTCAGGGAAACCGGCGACTGGGTGAACGCTGGGGAAACAATTGCAACCGTAGGCAATAGTGGTGGTCAAACGAATGCCAGTTTGTATTTCGAGATTCGTCATAATGGTCGTCCGACAAATCCTAATCGATGGTGTAAACGAATGTAAATTAATATCGTAGCGACGTGGCTAGATTAGATTTCAATCGTACAATTAATTATTTTCTATCAATACATTACAATGAAAACGCCTAGATACGAATTGTGAGCAGCTAACACCTAGCCGCAATGCAATGTACAATAATGTAAGAAACAAAATAGCGCGCCATAGTAGAGTGGCGAAGAGGTGAAAGCAGAATGAACAGACAACTCTTATCATTATTGTGGGCTGGCAGCCTATTTTTTTCAGTATCGACTGTTGCCGAGAGCACAGTCGATACCGAGTATACGGAGCCGCCTGAAGAAACCCAACTACCCCTTGATGAATTGCGAGCCTTTGCCGATGTCTTTAACCATATTCGATTAAGCTATGTTGAAGAGGTCGACGACAAAACCTTGCTCGAGAATGCCATTCGGGGAATGCTAAACGGCCTCGACCCACATTCGAGCTATCTCGACAAAAAATCCTACAACGATTTACAGATCAACAGTACAGGTGAATTTGGCGGCCTAGGACTGGAAGTCGGTATGGAAAATGGGTTTATCAAGGTTATAACTCCCATCGACGATACGCCAGCAGCCAAAGCAGGGATTCAAAGCGGCGACCTGATCATTAAACTCGACGGCAAAGCCGTTAAAGGAATGTCTCTCAATCAGGCAGTTAACACAATGCGGGGGAAACGGGGGAGCGACATCGACGTAACTCTTATAAGAGAAGGCGAGAGAAAACCGCTGGAACTCACCGTAACTCGGGACACAATTAAAGTGGTTAGCGTGCGCAGCAAAACACTGGAACCCGGCTACGGATATATCCGCATCGCACAGTTTCAGGAAAAGACCGCTAATGAATTCCGAATCGAACTAACGAAATTGAAAGAAGAAGAAACACTGAAAGGCCTGGTCATCGATTTAAGAAATAACCCCGGAGGGATACTACAATCCTCTGTTGAAATCGTCGACACAATTCTGGAAACTGGATTGGTGGTTTACACGGAAGGTCGGTTAGATACCTCCCATTTTGAATATTCTGCATCGCCGGGCGACCTGAGTAATGGCTCACCCATTGTCGTTCTTATCAACGGCGGTTCAGCGTCTGCATCCGAAATTGTAGCTGGAGCGCTCCAGGATCACCATCGCGCAGTTATTATGGGCACAGACAGTTTTGGTAAAGGCTCGGTCCAAACAGTTGTACCATTGTCTGAAAAACATGCAATAAAACTCACTACCGCTCGTTATTATACTCCCAATGGCCGGTCTATTCAGGCTCAGGGCATCGTTCCAGACATTATTGTAGATAGAGCAAGGATAGAGGCTTTACCTGGCGCTGAGAGAATTACCGAGGCCGATTTACAAGGTCACTTAAGCAGTAACGATGGCTCCGAAAATGGCAGTAAGAAGCGCGGAAAGAAAGAGAAAAAGGGACTATTCAACACTGACAATCAGCTGTACGAAGCTCTTAATCTGTTAAAGGGAATTCATATACTAAGCTTGAATTCGAGTTTTCAAAACGCCTCGAAAACCCAGGAATCAAACCCGGAATCAGAACCAGAAGTCGAAACGTTATAACTCGCATTAATGTTACGTCTATTGCACACTCGACTTTTTGGAAACCTGTCTAGGTATCTCGTAGAAATAATAGAAGATACTATTTGAACATGTTATCACTTAAACGATTTTTACTTACCACTACTATGGTTTTCATAGCATTCACTAGCCAGCTACTACGCGCGCAGTGTATTGACACTACACAATCGCCAACGCCGAGAATAGTTCTTATACTTGACGATATGGGGAACAGTTTATCCTTGGGAGAACAAGCCCTGGCTCTTCCGGGCGCAATAAATTACGCTTTTTTACCTCATAGCCCAAACTCAATTGAACTTGCAAACAAGGCGCATATACTTGGCAAGGAGATATTACTGCATGCGCCAATGAGTAATTTAAGCAGTAAACCTCTAGGGCCGGGCGCACTGACGCCAATAATGGACAGACACGAGTTCTTAGATACGCTGAGGAAAAACTTGATCTCTGTTCCTCATGTCAGCGGTCTAAACAACCACATGGGCAGTCTGTTAACGCAATTGCGGGAACCCATGACTTGGCTTGCAGCAGAATTGAAACTACAAAATCTGTATTTTGTCGATAGCCGTACGAGCCCACTAACTGTTGCCGAGCTGATTGCTAAAAATTATTATCTCCCGACGTTAAAAAGAGATGTTTTCTTAGACAATGTCAGAGACAGACGTGCAATTTCCAAACAATTCGAAAAACTTCTTCAGCTGGCTAAGAGCCAAGGGGTCGCTGTGGCAATAGGCCACCCCCACCCAGAGACCATTGCATTTCTAAATAAAGCCTTGCCGACTCTGGCGGCCAGAGGCTTTCAATTGAGCCTTGTATCAAACGCACTTCCCTTTAAAAATTTAGCGCAATCGGAATACGCATGCGCAAAGACATGAAACCGATTTTAAATGGCACAATTTATTCCAATGACTCGCTCGGCAAAAAAGATTTGTAGTGTCCGAGAAAAGAAAGTACTTTAAAATTTTATAAATCACGCTAAACTGGTGGTATATGAGAACGACACACTCGGACCGCAATTATGAGCAGCAACAGAATTGGTGAAACAGACCGGCCAGCTCCTATGCGCACAGATAGGTTTTTTAACGCTCAGGGACAATGGTTTTTCTCGACTCGCGAAGGCGCACCTATCGGGCCTTTCGATGACAAGGTAGAAGCTCAAAAAGGATTGGGGGACTTTATTGAATTTATGTCTCTTGCGGAGCCAAAAACCTTATCTAGATTGTACGCAGTTCTGACTCACTGACACCTCTCTTTGAAACCAACTTTTCGGTAATTTTTCTTCACAGCTGAAGATCTCATGCATGCTTTTTCAAAAAGCTTAAAAAGAATTCGTCACTGGAAACTCTGTTTATTGTTGATCTCCCGAAACAACTACTCTAGCCGGCGTCGAGCAGGGAGTAATCCGGAAAATATTGCATCAATTCAAATCCAAAAGACTCACTGCCACAAAGAAAACTCAAATGATTAGCGCTCGATCTATCGGCCAACGCTTACATCATTATCACTCAGTTCAAACCGATGCCACCCCGTATCGTCCCGCTTTATTTCAAAAGCAGGCCAATATTGTCGATCCATTTTCAGGGTAATTATTTCCACAGAGCGATCCCAGTTGATCGTTTTTAGTCGGACCGACTTGTCATCTTCAAGCCCGGCAATTATCTGCAGAAAATGCTGCAAATCCGGAGTGGGCACGCCATCAACCTCAACAATTCTACGACCCACTTGTAATCCATAACGAGATGCCGGTGACCCCGGTGAATAATGTGCGACAAACACGCCGCTGGGCTCAATACCGCGCTGCGCTGCTAGAGCATGGTGAGGGTTTTGAAGTAATGCCCCAGCCCAAGACACAGCTCGCTTTATCCCCTTCCCGCCCAAAACAGCGACACCGACATCAAGCTTCAATGCTTCTCCACCACGCCAAATAGTTAATTGCACGTAAGGCTTTTGTACGGCTCGCTCCAACTGTCGAAAACTGGTAACAATCGCGCCGTCGACAGCTAGAACTAAATCACCATTTTTTAATAACTTCGCGGCAGGTGTACCCGCCACAACGCGACGGATTTTCAAGGTCCGGCGATGTATCGGATCGTGTTTTTCTAGTTTGTACTGCCAAGCCTCGTTAAGCCCTAGCTCTTTTGCAAAAAACAAAGGCACATAATTCGTCTCGACTTCCAAAGAGTATATAGGACGCGCTGAGCGTACAGTTTTTACAAAATCTTTCACGAGCTCGCTACTAATACCGCGAACAAGCTGGCTTTTTTTACCACTAGAATCATCGTAAGCAAAGCTAGACCATAGCGCTGCTACCTGTCCCTTTTTGTTCACTAAAACACCATCGAATTTATTAGTGGCGTTTATTAAAGAAATTGTCTCAATATTTGAGTCGCGAAACATCATCGTTCGCGACAAAGGCAGCACCAAGGAGTCGACAGACGAAACTGTGTTAGCTTCAAGGGCAACCTGATAGTCGGGCTTTATTCCAACGATCGATACAACGTCGCCTGACTTCAGGGGTGAAGTATCAAATCTCACCGCCGTTACGGGCGTATCACCAATCAAATTTGGATCATAAGATACTAACGCCAAATTATGCACAGGATGAAGAAACTCGACTTTGCCTTGCACTTGCAGTGATCCTGCAAACGTAATATTAACGTCACCCATTGCTACCGGCACCGTATTTCGATCGACCACAACCCAGCCACGCTTCTCGTCAACAACAACTCCCGTGCCTTGAAAGCTTCGGTAACCACTAAGGCCCGATACGGGATAAGGTAAATCAAAACTTACATGAACTAACGACGAAGAAAGCTTATTGACAAGTTTTTTTCCGTTTCTATTGAAACGCGTATTACCAGAAATTGGAGTTGATTTTTCAGGACCCGTCTCAAGTGCTTCGCAAGGCCACAACCCAGTAACGTCATCGCGTTTACAATACCTGGCAGGAAACCATTTTCTGTCCATTTTTATCGAGGTCAATATGCTATTACGCCGATCTTCATAGCGACTATAACGTATTGTAGTTCGGTCTGTGTCAGCGAGAAGTGCCAGCTGTTTTCGTACATCACTGATATTATCGACTTTTTTTCGGGAAAATTCAGAGAGAATACTGCCAAACGGAATTGCCCGCTTCCCAAGGGTATAACCTGGATTAGCGACATAGACGCCTTTAAGCGGTAAATTAAAGTTGAGTGCCTGCTGGTAGGACAAATTGTTGACTATTGCGCCTCCAAATTCCAAAAACTCGTCTGGAGTAATCGAATGCAAATCGGTAACCGCTACGTCAACTAAAACTTGAACCCCGCCGCGCTCTAATTCCAACCGAATAGTCTCACCAACGAGTGAGTCCAAAGAAACCGCTAAGGAATCAAACTCAGAAATATTTTCCCCGTTTACTTTTAACAATATATCTCCAGGTTCAATCTTGCCCATTGCGGGAGAACCGAAAATAACCTCCTTTACAGTCAACGTTCCGTTTTGACCGGTTATTGTTGAACGCATCAATTTTTCAGACTCGTCACTTAATCCCAAGCGCTTAAGTTCGTCAAACGTTTTGAACTCAAAGACAGTTTGCAAAGTACCACGAGTAACAGCTTCCTGATTTTGAATCAGGGTCAAGGCTCGCTTAATGCGACTCAGAGGGAGAAAAAAACTACTCGCTGCCTGTCGATTACTACCTGCACTCAATGCCACAACATCGCCATTTATGGACACAACAGGAGCTCCGGATGAACCTCCGGATGTGCCAGACGCAGCCTGTATATAGAAAGTATTGAAGTCGTTGTATTTGCCCAAGCCATAAAAAGGTGCCTTGCGATCTAAACGGGCCAAGGTACCTGCAAGAATCGACAACTTCTCGCCCGCGTCATTTCCGACAACGCGAATTTCGTGGCCAATTGCAGCAGCTTCCGGTACGAGTCGCAATTCGGCGGGCTTGAGATACGCCAAGTCTTTTGGGTTGTAGCGAAAAAAACCGAAATCATGCACCGGATCACGATAGATCGGAGTCAATCGAACCTCTTCATGATTAATGAATACGGCCTCCGCAACAACGGGGCCAGGCGTCACCACATGACGATTTGTTAAAATGATGCCGCGTTCCGCATCGACAATGAATCCGGTAGCTTGCGATGACGAATACCATTGCGTATCGAATGCCCTGGTACTATCAACACGAATAGACACAATGCCAGAGGAAATACTTTCGATAGTATTCTCCCATCCGGAATTTTCTGAAGCCGTTGCGTCGATCATAAAAATCATTGATAACATAACGATCGAACGTCTGATCATGGCGACCATTGAGGACTTCGAACTGGAAGAAACAGAGAGCATGTTGTCGACAAACCGAGCCAACGCCAAGAAAAAATTTGCAGTAACCCATTGCTGAAAGATGGGTCTCTGCTCGATGAGACAGTTATCAATCTGCCTCAAGTTCTTCACTATTATTGTTTCTGACGAGAGGGAGGGGGGACTTTTTAAGCCACTTTGCAGCCCACCGTTAAGAGCACTATTCAGACCACTGTCCAAGCCATTCTCCATGGAAATCCTCATGAACTTGCTACGATAATAAAGCGTAAGAAATGTATTACTGAATAGCGATTAAAGTCGCACTTCTATACCACGTGCAGCCATAAAACGTTTGGCTTCGGGCACGGTATATTCACCATAGTGAAAAATACTGGCAGCAAGAACTGCATCGGCGTGTCCCTCAATAATCCCCTCAACCAAGTGTTCGAGATTACCAACACCCCCAGAGGCAATTACGGGCACTGACACCGCATCACTAATTGAACGCGTTAGCTGCAGATTAAATCCATCTTTTGTACCGTCACGGTCCATGCTCGTCAAAAGAATTTCACCAGCACCGTTCGAAACCATTTTTTTTGCCCACTCGACGGCATCAATACCTGTTGGCTTTCGACCACCATGCGTAAAAATCTCCCACCGCAACGGCTCTCCTTCCAAACTAACTTGCTTAGCATCTATACAGACGACGATACACTGAGACCCGAACCGCTCGGCAGCCTCTTTTACGAAATCGGGATTAAAAATAGCGGCTGAATTAATTCCTATCTTATCCGCTCCTGCATTCAGCATCGTGCGGATATCTTCCACCGTTCGAATTCCACCGCCCACAGTAAGAGGGATAAAAACCTCGGCTGCTATTTTTTCTACGGTATGTACAGTCGTTTCACGCCCTTCGTGGGTCGCAGTAATATCGAGAAAGGTAATCTCGTCGGCACCCTGCTCATTATAACGTTTGGCCACCTCGACAGGGTCACCAGCATCGCGGATACCAACAAAATTGACGCCCTTAACAACCCTGCCATTGTCGACATCCAAGCAGGGAATAATTCTTTTTGCCAAACCCATACGACTTTCCTCCCTCGATCAAAAGCTATCGCAGTAGGCTTGCGCCTCCGCGACGTCTAAAGTTCCTTCATAAATAGCCCGACCAGTAATTGCACCGAAAATGCCTTCGCTTGCAACGGCTTGCAACGCTTTTATATCATCCATATTTGTAATACCACCCGACGCAATAACGGGTATGGTTGAAGCATTGGCCATCGTGACAGTTTGCTCAACATTAACGCCTTGCATCATTCCATCGCGACTAATATCTGTATAGACAATGGATGAAACACCGTCTTGCTCAAAACGTTTCGCTAATTCAACTGCTTTAATCTCCGATACTTCGGCCCAGCCATCGGTTGCCACCAGACCATCTTTGGCGTCGAGCCCGACAATAATATGCCCCGGGAATTCACGACAGGCCTCGGCAACAAACTTTGGTTCCTTGACCGCTTTGGTACCAATAATCAAATAACTAACGCCCGCGAGAATATAATGTTCTATCGTTGATAAGTCGCGAATACCTCCGCCAATTTGAATAGGTAAATCAGGAAACGATTTTGCAATAGCTGTTACAGCGTCACCATTAACTGGTTTGCCGTCAAAGGCCCCATTCAAATCAACCAAATGCAAGCGGCGGGTACCCGCATCGACCCAACGCTTTGCCATTTCTACGGGATCGTTACCATAGACTGTAGAGTCATCCATCAAGCCTTGTCGCAGGCGAACGCAGGCGCCATCTTTTAAATCAATTGCAGGAATAATTAGCATAAGTAGAAAACCGTATTAGAGTAAAATTTCAAAGCACTATCGCTTGCACAGTTAGTCTTGGCCGTCCCAATTTAGAAAATTCGACAACAGCTGCAAGCCAGCTGAGCTACTTTTTTCAGGGTGAAATTGCACACCAAAAACATTGTCGCGATGTAAAGCGGCGTGAATCTTCACGCCGTAGTCGGCGGTGGCGGCGACCAAACTCTCTTCTTGAGCATGTACATAATAACTATGCACAAAGTAGAACCGCGCATTCTGATCAATACTTTTCCAAAGAGGATGTTCAATTGCCTGATGCAACTGACTCCAGCCCATGTGCGGAACCTTCAAGCGCTCACCTGAAATATCAGTGAGAGGATTGCCAAAAAAATTAACATCTCCTTCAAATAAATTCAGGCAATCAACACCACCACTTTCCTCACTGCGAGTCATCAATGCTTGCAAGCCCACGCAAATAGCGAGCATGGGTTTTGTGTTAGATACCTCGGCAACAATTTCATCGACACCGAGCCGACGAATTTCGGCCATACAATCTCGAATAGCTCCAACACCGGGAAAAATAACGCGATCAGCAGATAGAATTTCTTCCGCATTACCTGTAACGAGGACCTTAACATCGTCACAGACATGCTCTAAGGCACTCGCGACAGAATGCAAATTGCCCATGCCGTAGTCTATAACAGCAACCGTAGATTGAGACATAGAATAACCTTAAAAAGCACTTCATTTCATCGCGAATCGAGAACGCAACCCTAAAATCCGGATGAAGGCTTGAGAAAAATAACAAAAAAAATCACTAAATAGCGCTTACAACGTACCTTTCGTCGACGGCATAATACCTGCCATACGTGGGTCGGGCGACAAAGCCATACGCAATGCACGTCCAAACGCTTTAAAGACTGTTTCAGCTTGATGGTGTGTATTTTTTCCTCTCAAATTATCGACATGTAAAGTCACTTTTGCATGGTTTATAAAACCCTGAAAAAACTCGATAAACAAATCGACATCAAAACCACCAACAGACCCGCGCGTAAAAGGAACATGCCACTCGAGGCCAGGACGCCCAGAAAAGTCAATGACCACCCGAGACATCGCTTCATCTAAAGGCACGTAGGCATGCCCGTACCGAGCGATCCCTTTTTTGTCACCGACCGCTTCATTAAATGCCTGGCCTAGCGTAATCCCGATATCTTCGACCGTGTGGTGAGCGTCGATGTGCAAATCACCCTTTGCCTGGATATCTAGATCAATCATGCCATGACGAGCAATCTGATCCATCATGTGATCGAGAAACGGAACGCCAGTTTCAAATTTGCTTTTACCCGTTCCATCCAGGTTAATTGAAACCGAAATTTGAGTTTCCAGAGTATCTCGACTTACGGTGGCTTTGCGTTCAGCCATACTTAATCTCCAAAGGTATTCATTCTAAATAAGGGACTGCGTCTTTGACGCCGCAAGCTTACTACAGTAATAAGGATAAGAATTCGTTATTATAAAAAAAGCGCCGCCCTATTACATCTACTGATGATTAAAAATCGGGCCATATTGCGCAATTTCTTAACAATATTGGACTCAACTGTATTGAAAAACGCCCGCCGCCGCATCAAAACCGTTAAACACGCCACTTCCAAGCAGAACAACACGGAATTCAGGATTGCCCAGCGTTCGAGCATGACACTCCTAAAACACACTATTTGGCAGCTTTAATGACTGATAATCGAACAAATATAAACATTAGTGATCGAGTACTCACCTGGTTTGACCATTCCGGGCGTAAGGACTTACCTTGGCAAAAGGACATCAATCCTTATCGAGTATGGCTCTCGGAAATTATGCTGCAACAAACCCAGGTTTCGACAGTGATCCCCTACTTCGAAACATTCACTCAGGTATTTCCGACGGTTAAAGAGCTAGCCAACGCCAGTGAAGATGAAGTACTTCATCTCTGGACCGGATTAGGCTATTACTCAAGAGCCCGCAATCTGCTAAAAACGGCGCAACAAGTATGCAGTGATCACCAGGGAACATTCCCGGACGATGTTGAGCAGTTATGTACTTTGCCCGGTATTGGGCGATCAACGGCTGGGGCCATTGTCTCAATTGCCTTTCAGCGCCCTGCACCCATTCTCGATGGCAACGTAAAAAGAGTTCTTGCGCGACATGGTGCTATTGCTGGCTGGCCTGGAAAAAGTACTGTTCTCAACGAATTGTGGGCACTGGCAGACGCTTATTTGCCGGCAACAAGATCCGATAAATACAGTCAGGCTATGATGGACTTAGGTGCAACGCTTTGTACGAGAAGTAAGCCAGATTGCAACCGCTGCCCCTTGGAAGCTGACTGCCTCGCCAAGTCGCAAGACAATACAAGTGGCTTTCCCGGTAAAAAACCTCGCAAGACCATTCCAGTCAAATCTACCCAGATGCTCATAATCAGAAACCCGAAAGGAGAATTACTACTAGAAAAAAGACCTAGTAGCGGGATATGGGGAGGACTATGGATTTTCCCGCAAATCACCATAGAGGATAATCCAGCCCAATACTGTATGGATGTTCTCGGTGTTACCGCCGTTAGCACCCAAAACTGGGAAAATTATCGACATACTTTCAGTCACTACCATTTAGATATAAGCCCGATACTAGTCGAAATACACAAAGAACCTACGAAAGCCATGGAAGCAGACCGCCTGCTCTGGTATAACACCCTCAATCCGCCAGCGGTGGGGCTGGCAACCCCAATTAAAAAACTGATGAGCAAGATAAATTAACTACCTCATATCTCTGACACTGAGACTTTTGAGAGACTTATCACCGGCGTATTTTTTTTCAGCATAAAATAATTCAGGACCAAACCATGTCGCGTATCATATTTTGCAGAAAACATCAGAAAGATCTTGAGGGCCTAGACGCACCGCCTTACCCAGGCGCTAAAGGTCAGGATATTTACGACAATATTTCCAAGCAGGCCTGGCAGGAATGGCAGCAGCATCAAACGATGCTAATCAATGAGCGCAGCCTCAATATGGTTGATCCTGAAGCCCGTAAGTTTTTGAAAGAAGAGATGGACAAGTTTATGACTGGGCAAGAATATGCCCAAGCGGAGGGATTTGTTCCAGAAAACAAGTAATTACCGGGTCAAAGGGTATTGACTCATCGCTTTTGAACCTGTTTAATACGCGCCTCTTATAGATGCAGTGAAACGCTGGTCTCTGTAAAGTACGCCCGGATAGCTCAGTCGGTAGAGCAGGGGATTGAAAATCCCCGTGTCGGTGGTTCGATTCCGCCTCCGGGCACCACTATTTTCACGCTAAACCCTGCTTAATTGCGGGGTTTTTCGTTTCTGCTCCACTAGAATTGGGAGGATATAAGTCTCTCCACTACCACAATAAGCCACAGTATTTCTTCATTATCTTTAGGGTATATTAACGTTTCAAACCCCGCAGTATTCGTGGTGTGTACACATTAGGGTGGAATTACTCGATGGTGTAAAAAACTGTATAGGGTTTAACCAATCTCGTTCGTGGTGCAGTGCACTGCGCATTAATCCTGCACTATCATCAAGATTAATCCCAAAAATGGTGTAAAAAAGTGTGTAAATCGGTATTAATCAATCAACTGCAAACCCAAATGGCGTAATTCAAATGTTTGTTAATCCTGTAATTGGGAATCGGAGCTCTAATTATCATCTTGTGACACCATAGACCAACCTATTCCCGTATCATCACTGTTTAAACTCTTCATTATCGTTAGTATTCTGATACGCTTGGATAACTGAGTTACCCAGTTTAACCCTACGTTATTCGTGAAGTTGCAGTGTTAGGGATAAATCACAACGATTTAGAACGAAAATACATCGATTTTCACCATTTACAGCCTCTTGGCGAGCAACGTGATTCATTGCAACCTAAATATTTTCTTTTTTTCAGTCATTGTAAACTCTCTACAATACGGGAAAAGGGTTACTGTTTTTTTATCTGTGATAAAAAGGGGCGATGTACTACTTCTTGTCAAGTGTAAGAAATATCTGATGGCGGACACTAAAAAGTCTCTTGTAATTAATGCTGTAAAGTAAGGCTGGCCCTATAATGAAAGTCACTTTTCGATTTCTAATTGCATTTTTCCCAATCCTTTTTATACTCCACCAAATCACAACGTTTCTCTTTATCTTCTCAAGCGGACTGATGGATATTAGTAATCGATATCCCATTGACGGTGCGCCATCATTCATGCAGCCAACTTTCGCCATACCAATAATCCTCTCTACTATTTTTACTTTTGCAATAGCTCCATCTTTAATCTTAAAATATAAATATGGCACGTACGGAAAGAGCTACTTTGGGAGTTTTCAGCCCTCGCACTTAAAATGGGCTTTCCTAGCCCCCGTTGTATTTCTCTTCAACCTTTTCGTTATTCATCGCTACGCGCAATATGACAGTATTGTGTTCTCCTATGAAATAAATATGTCTAACGCCGCACTACTTCCGTACTTGATTGCTTCAAATCTAATAAGCCCAATCATCGAAGAGTAGTTTCTTAGGGGCGTGCTTTATTCCATGCTAGAGTCGAAGATTGGCGGTGGGACCTCTTTGTTCATTGATTCTTATTATTCCGTGGGTGTTTACGCACCCATTTATTTCTTTCAATCACTTATTAGCATTGTCTACACTTGGTTTTGTTCTGGGGATGGTCAGGTCAAAAACGGGGGCTATATACGCCGGAATTGTGATCCACGTAACCTACAATCTCATGGTTGGGTTTGTGACGAATTATTGAAATCACCTCGAGCATTAACAAATTGAATGTAACACTAGATGATATTTTTCCCGGCAACTCTCCGCCCATTGTCCACCAGTCCGAAGCTGCCGATTGCGGCTTGGCTTGTCTTTCTATGGTCCTCTCGCACTACGGGTACAAGACTGATCTTTCGAGTCTCCGGCGCCGTTTTCCGGTTTCACTAAAAGGAGCAACGCTTTCGGGATTGATAGCTATTGCTGACAAATTGGGACTGTCTTGTCGCCCCTTACGTGTTGATATGGATGAAGTTTCATCGCTGAAATTGCCATCTATACTACATTGGAATATGAATCATTTTGTGGTCTTGGTTAAGTCATCTTCATCTCAATTGACTCTTCATGATCCGGCTCGCGGTATTGTAAAAAAGCACTGGTTGAAATTAGCAAGGAATTTTATGAGAGGTGCAGCAGCACGTTCAAATGCTGTACTCACATGTTAAGGCAGTAGAAAAATGCTTCAGCGTACTGTCAAAATTAGCGAAACAGATTAGCGGTATTTTTTCAATAATCGACAAAACACACGACAGTTCTGGCCTCTTTCTATTCTCCAGTAGTAGCCATTAAACCGACGGAAGCAGCCACTTGACGCCAAAGAAGCGATTCAAGTACCTCTACACTAGGTCGAGACTCCCGCTCCAACGCCTTCGCAAAAACTAACTGCATCGCGCCGAACATAGCAGCACCGGCCAGTTCAGGGTCGATGTCAATGGACAACTCACCACGGCCTTGAGCCCGCTTTATGCCGCGCGCAGTCAGCTCGATAACGCCATCGATGCGCTCAGCCTCTTTCTTCGCAACGACAGGGTCGCGCACAAAAGTGCTGTGCAATACCGACGCCAACGGCTCGTCATAATGAAACTGCACACCGAGCTTAAGCCGCAGACGTTCGTGCACTGCCCAGTCACCCTTGTCATTAAGGTATAGTTCCAGCACTTTGCTGTGAAAGCGGTCATAATAATCGTCAACCAAAGCCATGATTAACCCCGATTTGGATCCAAAATATCGATGCACAACACTCGAAACTACACCACTCTGGAGGGCAACCTGTGCTAGCTCAACGTGACCATTGTTAGCAATCGCCAAACCTCTAGCCACTTGTAACAACCTTTCGCGAGTGGCCTTGCCTTTTTCAGTGCTGGGTACTTTGATGATTGCCATCGTTTGAGTTTATAATTTTTTAAAAGTGAATTCACTTCATTTATTGACAATATCTTCGAGAAATATAAAAATGAAGTGACTTCACTTATTGTGCCCGAAAAAGGAGCAGTTGGTTATGGCGGCAATACTTAATGATCAAGACGTTGCAGAAAGAGTTTTGCAGCACATTGAAAACAAAACCACAGATACCGGGGACAGCATTTGGCGTGAGCCCGTCAAAAACTATACATCGAAGGTTCGCTTTGACACTGAAATCAATCAGGTTTTACGACGCTACCCCATACCTTTTTGTCCATCTGCAGCTCTACCCGAAGTAGGCTCTTACGTTGCCCGTGAAGCGGGAGGTATACCTGTCGTTGTGGTCCGCGGTACCGACGGAGAAGTGCGCGCTTTTCGCAATGCTTGCCGACATCGCGGAGTGCAAGTTGCAACGGGAAGCGGATGTGCAAAAGCGTTTCGATGTAACTATCACGGATGGACCTATCGCCTGGATGGCTCCCTACAGCATATTCCACACGAACAGGGCTTTCCCGAGCTCGATAAAGAACAGCACGGCTTGGTACCGCTAGCCGTTAAAGAAAAGTCAGGGCTAATATTTGTATCCCAAGATGGTTCTGCAAGCTTCGCGAATCTAGACGAAATGCCTCCATTATTGAATTCGAAACAGCTCGTATTTAACAGCAACGAGTACGAACTAGAGATAAACTGGAAAGTATTTCTCGAAAGTTTTCTGGAGGGTTACCACATAAAACCTGCTCACAAAGAAACCTTCTACCCCTTTGGCTTTGATAACCTGAATGTAGTGGAAACCTTTGATCGCAACTCCCGAATTACTTTTCCCTTTCAACGTATTGGAAAGCTTGCCGACGTTGCGCCAGAAAACCGCAAAGTCGAAGGACTATTGACGTATGTATATCAACTATTTCCAAATGTAATGATTGCGGTATTGTCTCACCACACCACAGTGGTTATTTTAGAACCCATTGCCGTCGACCGAACGAGGGTTATCAATTACTCCCTAACAAACGGTGTACTGGAGGGCGAAGAAGGACTTGCAAAGGCGCGTAATGACGCTGAATTTGTTAGCGACCGAGGAAATGCCGAAGAT
>JBLHNZ010000027.1:0-16756 GCA_047623245.1 Oceanicoccus sp.
CGTGAACAGTACTGGAGAGAATCCCATTACCAATTAACGGTCCTACGGCGAGTAAAATTAGTATCGCGCCCATGGAGAGATTGATACCCTGATAGCCTGATAGAGAGTCGCCTCGAATTCATGCCAGTTAACACCGTTTTTCATACCGTAGCGATGGCGACAAAGGCTGTAATAATTAAGGCAATTTGATTGGCGCGGTATGAGGAATCTTCACCGAACAGATAAACGGACATGCTGAGTAGGGCGATGAGCGTTAATGTTGGTACCCGAGCATCTGTAAGTGAAGGAGCGCGTGCTGTACGTTTGGTTTCAGACACAGAGAGGTTACGGTTGAGTTAACTAATTCCTACTTTATCGTTGCTTGATGACCGAAAGAAGCCGTGTTTTTTAAGTTCGGGTATGAAAATTGGAGTCTCATTACTTCGGTCTTGCTAAACGAAACCCCCAGTAAATATTACTGTAGCTTGGCGACGTATGAAATCGCGAAGCGGGCTTTGCCCGCGATGCGAAAAACGCCCAAGAAACGCCTCGAAGAACCCGAGGTGCTGCGCTCCGGCTACTGCTTGCGTCTTTCTGCTCGGCACCATCGTAGTCTTTATCATATAATGATGCACACCATTCCCATACGTTGCCGTGCATGTCAAAAAGCTTCCAGGAGTTACGAGCGTGGATACCGAGTGTTTTTGCGGGAATGGTTTGCCCTATCTCATTGTCGTAGTTCATGCGTAATTGATCGGGGTTGTCGCCCCACCCAAATGCTGTATCAGTCCCGGCGCGGCATGCATATTCCCATTCGGCTTCAGTCGGCAGGCGATGCTCCATGCCGGATTTTCGTGTGACCCATTTTGCGAAGTCCACCGCGTCCCAGTAGCGGACCCTTATTACCGGTCGATCACCTCTACCCCAATTCTCGTCACCCGGTTTCTCTTTGCCGGTATTCTCACAATATTGATCGTATTGGGAAAACGTGACTGGCGAGTCCATCAAGTTAAAAGCATCTATGTCGACACGATGTTGCTTCTCGTCACTCTCAGCTGTTGAGCCCATAACAAACGTTCCGGCTGAAATAGATACAAAGTCCTTATCGCTAATGAGGAGTGAATTTAAATGTTCTTTGCGTGTAGTGTGCTGTCGTTTTGCTTTAGCAAGCCGTTTCTTGTTTTCTGGCGTAATTTTTCCGTCCGCAGAGGATAAGCGATTTTTTGTCAGCGCCTCTTTCGTTAGAGATCGACTTGCAAGGGGTTTGGTATCCACTCTTTTCGGTGCGCTCTCAATTGCTTTTACCAGTGCCCCGCAAGACAAGCAAAAGCGAGCGCCCTCAGGTAGCTCAACTTTATAGGCCCTACAATTAGCCGCTTTAGCTACGATCTGTCCGCAACCATAGCAAAAACGCGCGTTGTGAGGGAGTTCGGTTTGGCAATTAGTCCGCGCCAACATCATTTCTTTCCCATTAGTGATCTTTCTACTTTTAATGAGTTTTACAAAAACTAATGCATATTCTGAAAGTGAGATAGTACAAATGCTATTCAATTATTGCGTCCCGGATTGATTTTAGTGCAAAATTGTGCCGCAATATAAGGCTAATTTTATGGTAGGAGTTAATTCCTGCTTTTCCTTCTCGCCAACAGCGGAAAATACTGTTCAGTATGCGTTATCCAGAAACTAAACTACCTAAAGTTACGACCACAATTTTTACCGAGATGTCACAGCTCGCTGCGGATCACAATGCCATAAACCTTTCTCAAGGGTATCCCGATTTTGACGGACCTAAGATTCTCCTTGATCGTGTGACGCATTATCTTGAAAACGGATATAACCAATACGCACATATGACGGGCGTACTGGCATTGCGCAAGGCGATTGCAGACAAGGCGCAGCGGATTTACGATTGTCCGGTTAATTTCGATACAGAGGTGACTGTAACCTCAGGTGCCACGGAAGCGCTATTCGCAGCAATCACAGCAGTTATTTCTCCTGGAGACGAAGTGATTGTTTTCGATCCAGCCTATGATAGTTATGAACCTGCGATCGAATTGAATGGTGGCAAGGCTGTGCACTTATCGCTGCCTGCCCCGGATTTTGCGGTAGACTGGAACGCGGTGCGAGAAGCGATAACGCCCCGTACGCGGATGATCATTCTTAACTATCCTCATAATCCGACGGGCGCTGTGTTGACTTCACTCGATTTGGATCAGTTGACCGATCTTGTCGAAGGGACAGATTTGTTGTTGTTGAGCGATGAAGTTTACGAACATATCTACTTTGATAGTTCCCAACACCAGAGCTTGCTGCTTCGCCCCGAGCTGGCAAAAAGAAGCTTTGTTGTGTCTTCTTTTGGAAAAACGCTACATACCACCGGGTGGAAGGTAGGCTACTGTATCGCGCCTGAACAGCTGAGCCGCGAATTTCGGAAAGTACATCAATATCTCACCTTTTGCACTGTGCACCCGATCCAGCTGGCGTTGGCAGATTTTCTCACGGAGTGTCCCGAGCATTGCCTGGAGTTGCCGTTATTTTACCAGAAAAAAAGAGATCTCTTTTGCGAGCTATTGGCAACAAGTCGATTTAGTTACCAGCCGTCTAAGGGCACCTATTTTCAACTACTGGATTTCTCGGGCCTGCATGAACATCGAGGAAAAGACGATGTGGTCTTCGCTCGTTGGCTAACGACTGAAATAGGGGTTGCAGCGATTCCCATTTCGGTTTTCTATGAAAATGGTCCCCAGCAAAAACTAATCCGATTATGTTTTGCAAAAGACGATGAAACTCTGCGAGAGGCTTGTGGAAAATTATGTCAAATATAACGCCGTCTGATTTAAACCTGACGCAAATACAAAGTTCATTGTACTGGCAAGATCCTCAAGCCAACAGAGATCACTTTGAGAAGATTCTTGACGAAAATACAGTGTCGACCGATCTTGTGGTATTGCCTGAAATGTTTACCACCGGTTTTACTATGTCGCCTGAAAGTTTAGCGGAAGCAGCAAATGGGCCCTCCGTCAGTTGGTTGCGCGAACAAGCAATACGACGAAATATCGCCATCTGTGGAAGCGTTGTGATTGAAGAACAAGGGCATTATTACAATCGGTTCGTGTGGACAAATCCCGATGGGGGGCAGGTTTTTTACGACAAAAGACACCTTTTTCGTATGGCCAATGAGCACGAACACTATGCGGCGGGTACAGATAGAGTCGTTGTCAGCTACCGTGGTTGGCGTATTCTCTTACAGGTTTGTTACGATCTGCGTTTTCCGGTATTTTCTCGAAACCGCAACGACTACGACTTGGCGATTTATGTTGCCAATTGGCCCGCAGTGCGTCGGCATCCGTGGCGAATATTGTTGCAGGCAAGAGCCATAGAGAATCTATGTTATGTGTCGGGTGTCAATAGGGTAGGCGCTGACGGTAATGGCGTGAAACACAGTGGCGACAGCATGTTGGTCGATTTTAAAGGCGAAACCGTAATTGACCGCCCTGCCTTTGAACCTTACTGCGAGACACAGGCATTATCATGGCAAAAATTACAAGATTTTCGTCGCAAATTTCCCGCCTGGCGCGACGCCGATAAATTCCAGTGTGAATGACAGTATTGAATTTGTTTCGGAAAGCCATTTTTTTGTGATCAGAAAATGGCTAAGTAGTCGACAAATATAGAGAAACGACTTTAATATCCTGTTTATTCAATCGATCTCAACATAGCGTAAAGTGGAACTCTATACATTCAAAGTTGACGGGCTCAAACTTTTTTCGGCGTCAAAAATGGTGATGTCAGCTCATTCTATTGAGCCTTCGCCCGTAACTGAAAAACAGCTACGCTCCCAATAAGGGGAGACCATTTGACGGGTCTTATCGTGGTGTCTTATAGCCGTGTTTTATAGAGCTTTAAACACCCAAGGGACCTTTTCTGTTCGGTTTTGAGTGATTCCAGTCGCCCAACAATGCCCGCAGCGCCGCTACGAACGCTAATGGCTGGTCTAGCATGATATGGTGTTGAGCTTCAGGTATTTCGATTACAGGTACGTTTTTACCGAGCAGCTCATACATATAGTCGCCAATTTCAGGGGGGAAAATCAGTGAACGCTCCCCGCGCATAATAGCTAGTCGACAAGAGATTTCCTTTAACCGCTGAGCTCTATCACCAATTTCAAAACGCTTCCATATTTGTGGGTCAAACTTCCAGGTCCAGCCTCCGTCCACTTCTTTGAGAGAGTGTCGGGCTATATAATCAACGATATAGGCATTTTCACACGTTTGTGGTGGTGCCAGACGAAATCTGGCTAACGCTTCTGCTAGGGTTGGATAAACTCGATGGGGTCGACCGGACCGATCTGGTGGCCCGCCTTCATGATCGGGGTTAATTGGACTGTCGACGATAATAACGCCAGCGAGACGATCGCCATAGAGCGCTCCTGTGACCATAGTCGCGAAGCCACCAAAGGAATGAGCAACAATGATGGGAGGCTCTTCATTTGTGAACATTCCCGAGTGTTCACAAACCGCTATTTGTTCGCGTGCGTAGTGTTCAAGGCTGTAGCTTTCGCGTTCACTACTTTCTCCCATACCTGAAAAACATACAGCTGCGACACTGTATTCCTGTGCAAGATAGGGTGCGATGAAAGACCACCAGTGAGCATGTGCGCCATTGCCATGCGATAAAATCAGTCCGGGCTTTGAGCGGTCTCCCCAATGTAAGTATTGAATTTGCGCGCCTTCAACATCGATGAAATGTTCCGTTGGTTTATCGGCCAACGCCTTTTTAAACCACTGCGGAGCCGGTGGCTTTTCACCTTTAAAAGGCGCGAGAGTAAAAACAGCTTCTCCAAGGTCGGGCCAGCGACTCTCGAATTTTTCTTTGTCATTGCTTGTAGATTTGTCATTCATAATTAACTAACTCGTTAGTACGGAAAATAGTTGGCATAGAAGTAAATCAAGGAATAAACGTTAGAGTTAATGTAGTCATCGCTAAACTCAAATGTATGTTTCCCTGTTGTATGGCGTTAGTGTTTTTCCGTTTGTGTGAGCACAGAGTCCAGCTGTTTAGCATAAAAAACATCCGTTCATAAAATGTAGATATAACCTTTCAGTCGTTGCCCTTAAATGCTGTGCACTATCTTGCATTACGGTAAACGTAGGCGAGCAGCGATATTGTTTTTTTGTATTTTTGACGAGCCACCCACTATCGGCATCACCATGATATCGCGGACATGGCGTTCCATTGCGTATTCGCTAACGCAGCCGTAGGCTCCCATGACTTGTTGGCAGCTGAGAACAATCTCGAGCGCTGTGTCCCCGACAAAAAGTTTTGCCATTGAGGTTTCTACACTGCAGGGAAGGCGATTTTGCGCAAGATATGCAGCGTGGTACAGCATATGTCGACAAGCTTGAAGTTTGGTGCGGGCTGCCACCAAATCATGGCGAATGGATTGATGCGAAGAAATGGGCTTTCCGAACTGTTTACGTTCTTGAGAATAGGCCCACGCGTCTTCTACTGCAGCAGTAGCCACACCAAGAGCGACACCAGTGATCTCCAGTTTCTCGACATCTAGAGCTTCGCTAGCCAACATATTCCAGCCTTTGTTCCAGCCGTCCAAGCCTCCCAGTATATGATCGGATGAGATCTCAACATCAGTAAAAATCACATCGGTGGTTTTCGCGTAGCGCAGACCAATATGGTCCAGATCGATAATTTCGATACCTGGAGTATCGAGCGGAACCATAATCATAGACAGATTCTTATATTTTTTGCTCTCTTCGTCCGAGCGGACTAAGCAAATGACATAATCGGCGATTCGTGCTGCTGTACACCAGCGTTTTGTGCCGTTGACGGTGACGGTTTTTTTGTCCTCTGACAGTTTGGCTGTTGTTTCCACGGTTGCTAAATCACCGCCGACGTTGGGTTCAGATAAACCATAGGCCATTAACAGCTCGCCTTTTGCCAGCTTTGGTAAAAGTTCCTGTTTTTGTTTTAGGCTACCGTTTTCAGAAATATTGACTCCGCCATAAAACGCGCAATGGATAAATGGCCCTGCGATTGCAGCTCCGTATTGCGCCAGCTCGTCGATTATAGCAACGGCTGCTACCAAATCTCGTCCGCTGCCTCCATATTCTTCGTCGATAGTGACGCCACAGGCACCGGTTTCTGCAAATCGATGGAACACGTCCATCGGAACTTCACAGGCTTTGTCCCAAGCGCGCAACTTGTCATTTGTCAGCTCTTTTTTGGCGAAACGACGTACGGTCTCGCGCAACATGGTTATGTGTTCGGGTTCGGTCGTAAAATACATGATTAATTACCAGTAAAATTGGGTTTACGTTTTTCACGGAAGGCAGTAACCGCTTCCTGATGATCATCGGTTAAGTTACTCATCATTTCATAAGCGACGGCGGGATCCATCAAACGCTGTGCAATATCGCGCAAGGTCATGTTAACCACTGTTTTTGTCCAGCGCACGGCCCAACGAGGGTTTGCCATGATGCGCTTTGTTAATTCCTGAACCTTCTCCTCCAGGTCGGCAGTCGGTACAGCATAATTAATAAGACCAAGGTCGACGGCTTCCTTCGCCTTTAACATGTCGCCGGTTAATAACAGTTCTTTCGCTTTTGCAAAGCCGACGAGTTGCGGCCAGATAACCGCGCCACCGTCACCGGCTACAAACCCCATTTTTACATGTGGGTCACCTATCATCGCGTTTTCGTCGGCAATAATGACATCTGACATTAGCGCAATAGTAGCGCCTAGTCCGGCGGCAGCCCCGTTAAGTTTGCAGATTACGGGCTTTTCCAGTTCGAGCAGTGAGAACACAATACGCTTAGCGTCCGTTGCAATAGCTTTGAACAGCTCTGGAGAATCTATCATGCTTTGCATCCAGTGCGCATCGCCACCGGCACAAAAGGCCTTGTTAGCGCCGGTAAGGATTACCAGATCACAAGCGTCATCGTGTTGAATATCTTCAAACACGCGCGACAAGTCGGTATGTAAATCATGGTCGACGACATTCATTGGGCCGTTATCCAACAAAACACGTAATACGCGTCCTTCACGTTCAAAGCGGATGGTTTTATAGTCCAAATAATCCATATCAATTTTCCTTAGGCTGGTAGATCGCCAATTTGAACAAGGCGGCGGCCAAAGCTTTCGCCGGTAAATAATCCAATAAATGCAGATGGCATGTTTTCAATACCCTGAATAATTTCTTCTTTATATTGGAGCTCGCCGTTCAAAATGCGTTGACTCAAATCTTCTTTTGCTCGTGCGAATTCGCGGAAATCATCAAATACGACTAAGCCTTCCATGCGCAGGCGATGAGTAATGAAAGCGGCCGTGTTTTTCAACCCGGGCCGATCGGCTGTTTCTTTGTTGTAGTCAGCGACTTGGCCCGAGACAACAATACGACCGCCGAGCTTCATTTTAGGTATCACGCGATCGATCATTGCATTGCCGACGTTGTCAAAAAGAACATCGATGCCTTTAGGGCAAGCGTTGGCGATGGCGTCGTCGAGATCTGCGACAGCTTTATAATTAATGACTTCGTCAAACCCACAGACGTCCTTCAACCAGGCGCACTTCTCATCGCTACCGGCGATTCCAGTGACGTGACAACCTTTGGCTTTGGCGAGCTGCCCTGCGGTGGCCCCGACAGTTCCCGCAGCCGACGTGACCAGTACCGTCTCGCCATCTTTTAATTGCGCTATTCGTTCTAGTCCAAAGAAAGCCGTGAGGCCAGGAATTCCCAAGATACCGATATGACAGGAGTAGGGTAGCCGGGTATCGGCTAATTTGAGCAGTCCTCGACCATCCGAAAGACCGTATTGTGACCAGCCAAAGGCGCCATTAACAATGTCACCGACATTGAACTTCGGATTGTTGCTCTGCTCAACGACGCCTATACTCGCGCTTGGAATTAATCCTCCCGCTTTTAACGCGGCACTGTAGCTGTCGGTGCCAGACAAAATAGAGCGCATACCGGGGTCAACCGATGCCAGAAAATTTCTGACCAAAAGCTGGCCATCACCTATGGTCGGAATGTCTTGTTCGTCGAGTTGGAAATTTTCCGCACTGGGTATGCCAGCGGCGGATTTGGCGAGTACAATTCGTTTATATTTGGACATGTGTTCTCTCTCGGTATTGTGAAATTTGAGGGTCGCGTTGATAAAAATTTCTTGTTATGGCGTGACATCAATGGAAACCTGACAATCAATCTGACCGGACTCGAGTCTATCAGGGACTGATGAAAGATACTTTTTACTCTGCTCCAGCCTGCTTCGCAAACTCCCATGCCGCTTCTGCAAGGGGGCGAACTGACGCCGCTGAGTCGCTGGCATTTGTACTTGCCGCTGTTCCGTCGCGCATACGCCCGGCGATTCCCTGGCTAATACCGGCCATACGAAAGAGATTGTAAGCAAGATAGAATGCACCACCGAGTACTTCTGATCGGCCTGTGCGTTTGCAGTAGGCGGCAATATATTCATCTTCGGTGGGAATTCCAAGGGCCTTTAAGTCAATGCCAATCATGCCATTATAGGTCCCTTCAGGAAGACTCCAGCCCATTGTGTGATAACTGAAATCGGCCATTGGGTGTCCCAAGGTACATAATTCCCAGTCTAAAATCGCGACAACTCGCGGCTCGGTCGGATGAAAAATCATGTTGTCGATACGATAATCACCGTGAACCAAGGTCGTTTCATTACTGCTAGGAATATTTTTTGGCAACCATTCGATCAGCTTATTCATCGCTTCGATCGTTTCGGTTTCAGAAGCGAGATACTGTTTCGTCCAGCGGTTTATCTGCCGTTCAAAATAATTGCCTTCTTTTCCAAAGTCTGCCAAACCAACAGCCTTATAATCAACATTGTGTAACTTTGCCAGTGCATCGTTCATGGCATCGTATATTTCGGCTCGCTGTGTAGTTGTCATATCTGGAAGAAAAGGATCCCATAGAATTCGGCCGTCGACCATTTCCATGATGAAAAATATGGTGCCCAGAATACTTTCATCGTTACACATGCAAAAAGTGTCAGGCACGGGGACATTGGTTTTTCCGAGCGCGGTGATAACTTTGTACTCTCGATCAACTGCGTGGGCAGAGGGTAATAGTTTTCCGGGTGGTTTGCGCCTTAACACATAGTTGCGTTTCGGCGTGATTAACTGGTAAGTAGGGTTGGATTGCCCGCCTTTGAATTGCTTAACTGTTAATGGGCCTTCGTAGCCTTCGACATGTGTAGTCATGTAAGCATCGAGTTTGGCATTATCGATTGCCAGGTTTTCTGCGACATCCTTGACGCCCGAAAAAGTTTCTTGCCGTGTTTCTTCCATTGTTACTGTTCCTTTCACAATATCATGTCGTTATTAACAGAGAAAATCCGCTTAACTTTATCGAGTTTACTCACTCATTATGCAAACTCATATTGACCTATTTTTTCGAACTAAAAAGATGAATATATCAAAATTTAATTCTTTCGAAGCTAGGTAATCTTTTTTCCAAAAACGAGGCAACGCCCTCTTTAAAATCATCGTGTGCCGTGCTGATGTCCATCATTGTATCGGTTTCTTTCATGGCTTCGCCAAGGGACATATTGAGATGACGATAAACTTGATTCTTCATAGCCATAAGTGACAACGGTGCAGCGGTTTTGGCCAGATCCTCAATGTATTGTAATGCAGCATTCAACAGATCATCAGGGGCATAAATCCTGTCTATCAGGCCAATTTCTTTGGCTTCTTCGCTCAATACACGGCGCGAACTCCAAAATAAATCCAAAGCTTTTGAGGGGCCTACAACACGAGGTAGTATCCAGCTTTGTCCGTGCTCGGCAACTAACCCACGCTGCGAAAACGAGGTTATGAATTTGGCGTTGTTTGCAGCAAAACGCATATCGCAAAATAGCGCGATAGATAAGCCAAGTCCCGCACAGGCACCGTTGATGGCGGCAATGATCGGTTTACGAATCGTCATCATATAGGTGAATCCGGAGATGTAGTCCTCACCCATATCGGTGTCTCCAGGGTTTTGGCTGAGCTGCAGGGCATCGTCGCCAGCTTCCTTTTCACCGCTCGCCGACAGTGTCGTCAGCGCGTTCATGTCCATGCCGGCGCAAAAACCTTTACCGGCACCGGTGAGTATAATACCGGTGATCTTATCATCGGCTTCGGCCTGCGCGAGTGCGTGGCGAAACTCACTGATCATTGGATAGATTAATGCATTTAGGTTGTCCGGACGGTTTAAGGTAAGCACTGCTGCTGAACCGATAGTTTCGAGCGTTATTGACTTATACATGGTCGTGCTCCTGTTGTTATTGATGTATTTTTTATATGCTTATCCGACAAAGTAAAAGTTAGTCCCGCACACTGTGACTCGGTTGTTGTCAATTTCAAGTCCCTCGGCTTTGGCAATCTTTAATATAGATTGCAGGTTTTTTGTGCGAAAATAAACGCCAGATACACCGCTGCCTCTGCCGTTGGACTCTTTGACGAAACGGATCTCTCCCTGATCGAGCGCAATGGAGCTGCCGTTATTGGTATCTGCTATTGGTTTGTCAAAAACCTCAGACCACCGACTTGCCATTGCTTTCACATCTTCAGACTGGAGTTCAACGCCCACAATCTCGTCAACGAGTTTCGCACCTTGATCTTGCCAGAGTGGACCTGCCCAACGCCATGATTTGGGTGGGATCATTTGGTCGATTGACGCGATTGCGCCTCCCACGTCTTTCGGATGCATATGGAACGCTTTTACATCGGGAAGATTCTCTTCCCAGATTTTGCGGACACCCAGTTTTTCAATACGAACACTGTCTTGTGAAATATCGTCGGTTTGCGCGATAACCATGTAGCCACCGTCGCCAGAACGGCGTTCTAACAGTCGCCCTGCAGCAGTATTGTCTTTGACGGGAGCTACAACTTCTAAATAAGTGTCGCCGATTGCCATCACAGAATTCTCGAGTCCAAACTCCCCGACGCCAACATCCTGATAGTCTTTTTCTATTCCCAGAAGAGCGAAAATCTGACGTTTTACTGGTGCCAGTTCTTTTGCTACCAGAGCGATTTGTCTTAATCTCATTTGAAAGGCCTTGTAATACTCGATATTAAAGAGAAAAGAAGCTATTTGATGTCTTTGAGCATAAAGTCGACATGGTGTCTATCTGCCCGTCGTCACAGTCGGTGCGCATACTTCGTGCCGGCATGACATGCCCTATACCTTCTGTCGCATTGATGTAAACGTCTTCAACGCCGTACTCAGTCGCTTTTAACGCCGCACATGCTTTCCCTATGGCAGACAATGCAAGTATGCCGGTATCTCGTTTTGGCATCACGATCTTCAGCCTGTAGGGAAAAACAGAAACTAGCACAAAAATCAATCTCAATAGAGAGGTCTTGATGACCTACATTTAACGTTCTCGTCCAATCCTCTAAATTTGGTATGCGCAAATCATAACTTAATATTTTATAAACAGAAAATAAGAATGGCGATATAGGTGTGAATAATAGATTTGAATCTATTGGCATTGTGCTTTCTTTTGCAGTCGCGGTCAGCTGTAAAACCGGTTGCAATGCGGTGCCAATCGAACAACGGGACAATTACTACTGAACTACCTATTGTGATCAGCCAGCATCGGTAAAATATGCAGAGTCTGAAAAAACTAAGGTAGCCGCACAGGTTTCCAAGTAGAGATTTATTTACGTTTTTTACCGCGTCAGCGCCAAGCTGGTCTGGCCTATAGACGAGCGCTCGCCTTTAAGGCAGAGTTCATCCCTCACCAAACCTCCATATGAACGCGTTTGCGCGATCGATTTGAATACAGGCAACTTTAGTGGGCTAAGCCAAACGCAGAGGAAATACGCCAGAAATTGATCGATGTGTGTACTGATGATCCCTGGCCCGTGGTTACTCTTAACATGACCGGGCCGTTGTTAACGGAGTCGCTGCTTTTTACAGTTGTCGCCGATGGAGGTAAGAGCTTGCTGCGGGCATTAGACAAGCGGACCGGTGAGTTGGACCATGTCATCAATCTCTCCCAGCCCCCCCCATGGAACGCCTATGGCTTACAACGTGGCCGGAAAGCAGTGTATCGTTGTTGTTATTGGGGGAATGAAAGATTCCAAGCTTGTTTCATTCGCGCTACCGTAATTGATATGATTACTTTTGAATAGCTGGGATGAACCATTGTTGTGTAAAATGGTTTGGTCATAGCTAATAACATAAATACTTGCGGGAGTTGTAATGAGCTTAGAATGTTTAGCGACAAATAGAGTTTTTGATGGATGGCACAAACAATACTCTCATCGATCTGAAGTTCTCGATTGCAATATGCGGTTTGCCATTTATTTGCCCCCTCAGGTCACAAATGCTCTTAAAGTCCCTGTCATGTATTGGCTTTCAGGTCTGACCTGCACCGATGAAAATTTCATGCAAAAAGCAGGTGCACTTCGTGTCGCTGCAAAACTAGGTATTGCGATTGTTGCGCCGGACACTAGTCCGCGTGGTGACGCGGTACCGGACGATCCCGACCAAAGCTATGATCTAGGCTTGGGGGCAGGCTTCTATGTAAACGCTACGCAAGAACCCTGGAACAAAAATTATCAAATGTACGACTACATTGTTAGTGAGTTACCCGCGTTAATAGAAGCTCATTTCCCCGTGAATAAACAACGTGTAATCAGTGGCCATTCTATGGGTGGACACGGCGCATTGGTGATAGCGCTACGAAACCCCGACCTCTATTCTTCCGTAACAGCCTTTAGCCCGATATGTAATCCTATTCAAAGCCCATGGGGTATGAAAGCATTTAATGCCTATCTAGGTGCCGATCGCGATCGATGGCAGCAATACGATGCCTGTGAATTAATGGCCGTCAGTGAAAAAAAACTGCCGATGTTAGTCGAGCAGGGGTCCGAGGATAGTTTTTTAGAGGAACAATTACATTCTCAAGCGTTGGTGGATGTGGCTGGGAAAAATAGCTATCCGTTAGAATTTAATATGGCTGAGGGTTATGATCATAGTTACTATTTTATTGCGAGTTTCATTGAAAAACATATGCTGTTCCACGGGCAGCATATGAATATTACGTCGGATATATACTGATTCATTTGCCGACCTTACGGTACATTTTTGGCCTCGATTTCACTGGGTCCAATAGAGACCATTCGCCTTGTTCAACCGTAAATCCTAGCGGAAAAGGCGCCCGCGTCTCCATGTTTAGTGACCGCATAACGCGATCGTCGCGGTAATAACATGCACAGGTTATTGTTAGTAATAGTGCGAATTCATCGGGATTTTTTTCCCTGAATACTCTAACAGTTAAATTTTGTTTCTCTGCAGATAGTTGATCAAACTCTTCCGCGTATTGACTTCGGGCCAGAGTTCCCAGTTTAGTCAGGGCCGCTGCTGTCGTGTTGGCTTCTACTGCTGCGGTCAAAAGAATGTCCACAAAAATAACATCGTCGGCAGCGCTAGGTATCTGATGCTCCTCGCTTGTAGGAATGAGTATGTTTGCGATTATTTTTAGTTTGGATTTTTGGTTTTCTGTGAAAGCCAGTAGAGCTGTATTTACTTTCTCGTGATTGCTCATTGCTGTTCCTTACAAATTTAATAGATGGTGCGCCAGCTTGATGCCGGCTGAAATTTTTTTACGGGTACGATTGAACCCCGTAGTTAAGAGCTATTAGTCAAACAAATTGGTCAGGCGTTTTTTTATTTGATCGCCAATATAGAGAGCCAGAGCTTGGATAGTACAGGTAGGGTTCACTCCGGCACTCGTGACGAACACACTGCCATCGACAATAAACAGGTTCTTTACGTCATGGCTGCGACCCCATTCGTTGACCACAGACGTTTTCGGGTTTTTACCCATACGCGCAGTACCCATTAGGTGCCAGCCACCATAAATTAATGGGGAGTCAGAATACACATCAATGGCGCCCGCTGCTCGAAGCACTTCGGTGGCTCTTGCGGTCGCGTGGTCTAACATTTTTTTACTGTTTTGACTCAGCGTGTAATGTAGCTTGGGGGATGGAATTCCATTGCTATCTTTCAGCGTCGGGTCGAGCGTTACACAATTGTGTTCTTCAGGTAAATCTTCGCAAATGGCGACCATGCCTGTTGTACGGGTAAACATCTGGCGAAATTCGCGATGATGATTTGTACCCCACGATAGTTTGTCCCGAAATATACCTGACAATGCTGTGTTGACGGGTCCCATGCCTCTTGTGGTTTCGAATGTGTAACCACGAAGAAAGCCACGGTCGGCATCGGTTTCATAAAATTCTTGCGATAACATGCTGTCGTGCGGCCCCTTATAACCGTCCATGGTCTGATCGAATACGCCGGTTATTGAGGCGTAGGGATGAAACATAAGGTTTTTTCCTATCAAACCGCTGGAATTTGCAAGTCCATCGGGAAAGGCGATGGATTTTGAATTAAGTAAAATGCGGGGGGTGCCAATACCGTTGCAAGCCATAATGACGACATGAGCTTTTTGGGTTTGTTCAATACCTTTGGCGTCATAATAAATAGCTCCGGAGGCCATTCCGTGTTCATCTACAGTAATCTCCCGTACTCTACAGTGGGTACGCAGCTCGACACCTTGTCTTAATGCATGGGGCCAATAGGTAATATCGGTACTGGCTTTCGCCCCTTGCGCGCATCCTGATATGCAGGCTCCCAGGTTAATGCATTTATCTCGGCCATTGTAAGGTTCTGTTGCAATGGCAGAATCCGAAGGCCACCAATGCCAGTCCAGTTTGTTGAATCCTCTGGCGAGAACTTGGCCGCTCAAACCGAGAGGGAGAGGGGGCATCATAGGTTCTTTAGGAGGGTAGGCCGGGTCTCCCGCGAGCCCGGATACGCCCGTCATTCGATCGTTTTCCCGGTAGAATGGTTCAAGTGTTGCGTAGTCAATTGGCCAATCGTCTGCGACACCATCCAGAGTTTTTACACGAAAATCAGAAGGGTGAAAGCGAGGGTAATGACCGGCATAAAGCACCGTGCCGCCGCCGACACCGTTGAAATTTGCGACCTTTATTGGTGAGTCGTCTTCGTTGATGGGGTAGTCGCTAGCATTTTGTCGACGATTCGGACTAATATTGAAATCACCAGAAGAGCGCGCTTCCCAGTCGCGGCCTGCGCTTGGGTAATCGGAGGGTTTCATCCATTCGCCTTGCTCGAGACACACAATCCGCATTTTAGTATCGGCCAGACTCCAGGCAATGGTCCCCCCAGAGGCGCCTGCTCCTATAATCAAAACATCGACTGTTTCTTCTGTCATGTTATTATTCTCATCGGCTTTTTAGAATGGTACGTGGTGAGTAACTTATCCTGTCAATGAAATTGAGTTTTTAGTTACGTTATCATGGATTCGCATTGACAGAAAATAGCAGATTCTTGACCGTCTCCAAAGGATAGTTATTTCCTGAAAATTACGATGGCCGTGGTTGGAAACACCTTCCAGACTCAAAAAAATCACATGGGTTGAGCTTTATGGTGGACTTTTACCCGATGGGCTTTTATTCTTCGTTCCTCAAAATTAAAGGGTTTCCGACAATCCCAATTTGCCGCTTAGTTGTTCAGTATGCGCTTTTCATGCACGCTTTGCGGACATCAATAACACAGCGCAAGTTAGGAACCGATCTCTTACTTTAACCCGTAATAAAGACAATTCACTTTTTTCGTTCCAACAATCTTAAGGAGAAAACGACATGGCGTTACCAAAACGCATTGCTGTCACAGTACCGGCAGGTCCGAATATTGAAGATACCATAAAGCGCATAAAGTGGGCTGAAGCCAATGGTATTTCCGACGCATGGTTTAGTGATTCGGGAGCCCCAGATTCCCTAACTCAAATAGCAGCAATCGCTCATCACACTACCAATATTCGTATTGGCGTCGCAGTCACGCCAGTTTATACGCGGTCTCCTTCGGTTTTAGCTGCGTCGGCCAACGTTATAGGACAAGTGCTACCGGGCCGGTTTGTTATGGGTTTAGGGTCGTCTAGTCAGACCATTATGGGGAAGTTCAATGGTATACCATTGGATAAGCCGCTGACGAGAGTCAAAGAAACAGCCCAACTTGTGCGGACAATGCTTAAGGGTGAAAAGACCAGTTTTAATGGTGTTACGCTGTCTAGTAATGGCTATCGACAAGCACCTCTCGAAAATCCACCGCCAATTTATTTGGCCGCATTGCGTGAAAATATGATCGAAATGGCTGCTGAGGTGGGTGATGGCGTTATTTTCAATCTGTGGCCAAAAGGTGCTTTGCCGAAAATGATGGATCACGTTCGTATCGGCGCAGAACGCGCGGGTAAGAACCCTGAAGATATAGAAATCGTGAACCGAGCTATGGTTCTGTGTACCGATGATAAGGCTTACGGTCGCGGCTTGTTTCGAGCAGCTTTTGCACCGTATTTTGCAACCCCTGTTTATAATAAATTTCTAGCATGGGCAGGTTACACCGATGCAGCAAATACGATCACAGAAGGCTGGGCAGCAAAAGATCGTGAAAAAACAGGCAACGCATTGACCGATGATTTGATCGATGAAATTGCTATTATTGGCACGGAAGAGGAAATTCAGGCACGCATTCAATCAGACGCCGATGGGGGTGTTCACACCCATATCATTGCGCCATTGGCTGCTACAAAAGAAGATCTCGATAGAACTTTTGAGGCTTTTACGAGCAAAAACTTCCAATTTTCTTAAATCGTTAAAGCAAACCAATACTTTATCCTGAACGTTGTCGGAGCCGAATTTGTCAGCTCAGACA
>JBLHNZ010000028.1:0-16620 GCA_047623245.1 Oceanicoccus sp.
ATCTGCAGGGTCTCCACATCAAGCGCGGTCTGTTCATCGCCTTTGGCAACGCCAACCGCAATTGTATGAATCTTTATATTGTGCGCCCGTGCGATTTTGGCCGCCTCTATGGGAGGTACTTTGCTGCCCGTATCGTTGCCGTCGGTCAATACGATTAATACCCTGTCCTTCACTTTGGATTTTTCGAATAATTTTATAGCGAGCCCAATAGCATCGCCAAAATTGGTACGCGCTCCCGCCATGCCAACCGCACTTTCATCTAACAACTCAACAAAAACGTCGAGATCTGCAGTAAAAGGTACCTGCAGATAGGGCGCACTTCCGAATAGTATTAAGCCGAGTCTATCGCCATCACGGTTTTTCGCAAAATCGGCCAGAATGGATTTTACTCCGTCCAACCTCGTTTGAGCGGTTCCATTGTCATCGACAAAATCAGCAGTTTCCATCGATCCAGACAAATCAACCGCGATCATTAAGTCGCGGGCCGTTTTGTTTTGAGTAATCGGCTCCCCTACCCATTCAGGTTTCGCCAACGCAGTGACGAGTAACGCCCATCCCAGCCCTAGCAATAGGCGTTGTGTTAGATTGCGCTGTAGTCTTACTGCGCCTTTTGTTGGAGTTTGACCCGTGATATTAACAAGGCGTTCAAAAAAAGGGGCTTGCAAAGACGACCGTTCTTCCATGTGATGGGGCAATAGCAACCGAACGGCAACCGGCAGCAACAGAAAAACAAACATCCACGGATAGTCAAACTCAATCATAGCACTGGCCTCTGGTGAGAGTTTATCCAACGACGCGCGAGACTCAGTAACTGCTCTGCTTCACGAGGTGACACAGTCAAGCTGTGAAATTTTTGATAACTAAGTGCGACAAAAAAACGTCCTAAAGAACCGTTAAAGCCTTTTTTTTCTCCAGACCGAAATAGCCGCAATGATGTAGGTTGGGGAAGCGTCGCTTCGAGAAAGGCAAGCCAATCATCCCCGTACAAAGCCGCGACAGATTCACGACCAAAGGTTGTCATCGCGGTAGACTTCAAAAGAGCGGGCAATAATTTTAGGGCCTCGTCTGGCGATAGCTCACGCAACGTCCGCAAGGCAGTACGCCGATAGGCATTTGCTTGCCAACGCCGCCAGAGTCGAAAAAGAACTAAGCTGCAGCAAAAAATGATAAATGAAAAAAGATAGGGCCATCCCGGTGCGCTGAAATCCCACGGCACGGCGTTCAAGGGAGGAATTTCCGCAATGCCCTTCAGCATATAATTGCCAAAATTCTCGGAAGACGGCACCTCTCAGGCTCCCGTAGTCGCTTTGTGCAGACCAATGGCGCTGCGCACCTGTGTAGCAGTGGCACGATCGGTCATTAAAGAGAGGACAGAAATACCGTGTTTGTTTAACGCTGCTTTAAGCCTCTCCTTAACGTCAGACTGATATTGATTGAATTGGGATCGCGTCGTGTCATTTTTTCCGTTAATGTCGACTTGCAATCGTCCATCGCTAACGATCAAACCCTTTTGGTCGGGCAAGCGCTTCTCTAATGCGTCAATCACCTGCGAAACAATAATATCGTTATGTTGCGACATCTTCACTAGCAGCTTAATGCTGGTTTCATCCCATCCTGCCATATCGGAAATAACAACGACTAAATGATCATGAGTAACAAGTCGACTCGTTTGTAAAAGCGCGCGATTCAGGCTGTCGACTGAAGATACATCTTGTGGGCGCGTTCGTAACAGATTATTGAAACGTTCTACATGTTTAAGAATGTGCAGGACATCTGACCGGTGACGACCCGGCTTAACATCCTTCACAAGAGTATCATTAAAAATCAATGCGCCGATTCGATCGCCAACATCGATAACTCGCCAGGCAATTAGCGCGGCAAGCTCTGCGGCGGCGACAGATTTCATTTTTTCGATGGAGCCGAAGAACATCGATTGCCGTTGATCTAAAACAAACAATACCGGGCGTTCGCGCTCTTCGGTGTAGGCACGAACGTGCGGACGACCTGTTCGGTTTGTCACTTTCCAGTCCATCGTACGGATGTCATCACCAGGGCGATATTGACGAATTTCTTCGAAGTTCAAACCGCGACCACGTAAACTGGACATACGTCGGCCCGTCAGTTTACTACGTACCGCTTGCCGCGGTAGAAAGGAGAATCCGTGAGCATCTTTTTGCAACGAGACCAACGATTTAACGGTGACATAAACCCGAGTATCGGTTGTTGAGTCGGCGTTGCGATCGGTCGCGGTCGCGGTCATGCCAAAGCCACAGTTCTTAATATTTCACCAATGGCGTCATCTGCTGTTATGCCATCGGCAATGGCGTCGTAGCTTAGGTTAATGCGGTGGCGTAGCACTTGAGGTGCTATTGCCCGAACATCATCGGGGTCGACAAAGTCCTTTCCCGCTAACCAAGCGTGAGCACGCGCGCACTTATCGAGGCCATTACTAGCTCGCGGGCTAGCACCGACGGCAATCCAGTTTTTCAAGTCAGAGCTAAAGCGTTCCGGATTGCGCGTTGCCATCACTAGAGCTACTATGTAATTGTCGATATTTTCTGATACATAAATCGATCGAATTTCATCGCGAGCCGTAAAAATTATTTCGGGATCAATCTGGGTAACACCTTCGGCAACAAGCGAAGTACCTTTAATCACCTCTTCACCACGGAGCATACGCATAATGGCGAGCTCACCGTCCTCGTCTGGATAGTGGGCATAAATTTTCATTAAGAAACGGTCTATTTGAGCTTCGGGTAGTGGGTACGTACCCTCCTGCTCAATTGGGTTTTGCGTCGCCAGCACCATAAACAGGTCGGGGAGAGCATAGGTTTTCCCGCCGTAGGTGATCTGACGTTCTTCCATAGCTTCCAGCAATGCAGACTGTACTTTGGCAGGGGCACGGTTTATTTCATCAGCCAAAATCAAGTTATTAAAGACCGGTCCCTGCTGGAAAGACAGATGCGGCTTGCCATTGAGATCTTGATAAATCTCGGTACCGGTTACATCGGAGGGCAGCAGATCGGGAGTAAATTGAATACGTCCGAGGGTCACATTTAAGGCTCCCGCTAACGTCTTTATCGAACGAGTTTTTGCCGTGCCTGGCAGCCCTTCTAATAAAACGTGGCCATTGGTTAGCAAGGCTATCAATAGCGCTTCGACAACGTGGGATTGACCCAGAACGGATTGTTCTAATACAGCGGATATTTTTAAAAATTCGTTTTGTGTACTCATAACTTAACGGCAACTGTATCGAATAGTAGACATCGAATAAGAGATGTTCTGCTCAATCTGCAAAACAGGTCGAACACTAAGTGTTCGACCTCGTTAGTAACTAGTTTCCGGCTTGTTGCCTAGCCTTCTGCGCTTCTGCCATTTGTCGACGGAACGCATTAACTGCTTGGTCGATGGTAAAGGTCGCCGGTGTCATCCGTGGCGGAAACTGCAAGAAGGTACCTAGGAATTGACGCACAACCTGCCCACCCTCACCGACTCTTGGTACTCGATCGCCCCACCATTCATTGTAGGCATTACTATCGGTATCGGCACGCTCATAAGGGTCGCGACGCAAATTAAATAATTTGGGAATGCGTAAGAAAACAAACGGTTCGCGCCAAACGTCGAACCTTTTCGCGCGTTGCTCCGCAAATACGGTTTTCCAATCGCCTTTTCTGACACCGACAGGAAACCCGTCGTCACTGATGTAGACAAAGTGATCTCTGGGACCCTTTTCGGTTTTACCCGTCAAGTAAGGTAACAAATTATAGCCATCCAGATGGACTCTGAAGGATTTGTCTCCTGCGGTATGACCTTTTAATAATTTTTCCGTGATATCGGGAACGCCAGCAACGGCCATCAGAGTCGGATACCAATCGGTGTGAGAAGTAATCTCGTTGCTTACAGAGCCGGCTTCAATCTTTCCAGGCCAACGCACGATAGCTGGAACTCGGTAACCGCCTTCCCAATTGGTATTTTTTTCGCTGCGAAAAGGTGTTATAGCAGCATCGGGCCAAGCGTTGTAATGGGGACCATTATCGGTGGTATAATATACAATAGTGTTATCGGCGATACCCAGCGTATCGAGTTTGTTCAGTAATTGCCCAATACGATCGTCGTGGTCCATCATAGCGTCGTTATAAAAACCCTGACCAGATCGACCCAAAGATTCAGGTTTCGTATGTGTCCGGTAATGCATTCCTGTCGTATTAACCCAAACGAAAAAAGGCTTTTTGTTCGCATGGGCTTTATCGATAAACTTTAGCGCGCCAGCGACAATCTCATCGTCGACTGTTTCCATCCTTTTACGAGTAAGAGCGCCCGTATCTTCAATTTTTCCGTCTCGGTAACTGTGGATAACACCGCGCGGCCCCGATAGTTTTCGGTACATGGGGTCTTTGGGATAATCTTCGTGTTCAGGTTCTTCTTCGGCGTTTAAGTGATAAAGATTACCGAAAAATTCGTCAAAACCATGGTTGGTGGGAAGGAACTCGTCGCGGTCGCCCAAATGGTTTTTGCCAAATTGGCCAGTGACGTATCCCAAGGGCTTAAGTAACTCCGCCAACGTGGGGTCCTTAGGGCTGATGCCGGCATCAGCACCTGGAACACCAACCTTCGATAGACCGGTCCGCATTGGGCTTTGCCCCAAAATAAAGGCGGACCTCCCGGCAGTACAGCTCTGTTCGCCGTAAGAATCCGTAAACATCATCCCCTCTGTTGCAATTCGGTCAATATTAGGTGTTGGATAACCCATTAGGCCGCGGTTATAGGCCGAAATATTAGAAATACCGATATCATCACCCCATATAATCAACATATTGGGTTTTTGAGCGGCCTGGGCTCCGGTTGCAATCATGGCGGTCAACACCATAACTCCAAGCTGCAAAAAATTTCGATTGAGCGTATGTAACGACATAGGGAAATGCCTCCTGTTGAGTTTATTCTACTTTTTAGTATTATTTTGATGTGATTATAGGCGGTGGATAAAGAAAGGAAAGAAGAATCATCACCGCTACGCTTAATAAGCCTTCGGCTACTGCCCGATCACTTCTAATTTTCTTCAACCTTGTATAGAATTCAATCTTTTAGCCATTCAATGAATGACGTAGCGTAAATTCATGTAGGCACATTAGCTAGTTAAAGTCCTGTAATACGACTGAATTTTTCGATTAAACAAAATCGCTGACTCCGGGTATACATCAAAACTCAGAAACGTAATCATTGCGGGACCATTCGATCACTGACATTCAATTGAACAGCGGTGCTGCCAATAAAGAAATGGAAACGTTTCTGGGAGAAATAGCAATGACAGACGCAACGAAAGAAAACTCGCCAGACACTATTCTTGGACCATTTTCAGATATCGCGAACCAGATCGGTACCGCCTTAATGGACGCAGTTTTACCAGCTCCGACCAGCACACTAGGCTGGCCCTTGCTACTACTTACTTTTTTCACCGCAATGGTATTTTGGTTTATTCGCACAGGTCGCGGCGCCAAAGACGCTAACGGTCGGGAAAGACCGATGAAATTCGTTGAATACCTCTTCCCCAAAAAGATATATACCCATCAATCGGCGCGAGTTGATATTGGGCTGTACTTAATCGACAAGGCCCTTATGCCGATTTGGGTTTTGGCTTTTCTGGGTTCGGTAGCGCCCTTTGTCGAACAGACAACGATATCAGCGTTACAGGGTTTATTTGGGGCAAGTCCCGAGTTAGCACCGACTATCGGCTGGAGATTATTATATGGCGCTGTTACGATTCTTATCGCCGATATGGTTTTCTTTTTCACCCACCTCATGATGCACAAGACGCAAATTGGTTGGGCTGTTCACAAAGTCCATCACTCCGCACAAGTGTTAACGCCGCTCACGCGACCGCGCGAACACTTTATCGCCGCGCCTGTTTGGGCTTTGGGTCCCGCCGTCGGATTATCATTGTCGAGCGGTATATTTGCGTTTCTTTTCAATGGTGACATTACCCAAGTTACTGTATGGAACATCGGTATTTTTACTATTTTGTATGCATTCAATGGCAATTTTCGCCACTATCATGTGTCTTTCCGTTACCCTCACTGGCTTGAATATTGGTTGCAAAGTCCCGGTATGCACCATACACATCACAGTTACCTCGAGAAACACTGGGATACCAACCTAGGGTTGGTCACCAGTATTTGGGATAGAATGTTTGGCACCTTGTATATTGCAGACCTTTATGAGGAAACTCCCTGGGGGCTCGCGCCAAAAGACCAGTGCGAATACACAACGCTTTCGGACAACCTAATGACGCCTCTGCGCGAAATCGTTAGAATAATACGTCGTAAACCGAAATTACCAAATGTCGATATCGACCAGAGCGTGTCGACAGCCTCTATCTCCATTGAGTAATAAGGTTCGAGTGCAGGCAAACAACTCGTTGTTAATCCATAGATATCATGTTAGCTTTCAAAAAAAATTCGGAGTTTAAACGTGTCTTTACAGTTAGACAATTTGTCGCTGACCGTGGACGGTCAGCCACACATTTATACGACAAATCTGCTTTTAGAAAAATCATCAATGAACGTATTACTCGGCCCAACGCTTTCCGGGAAAACAAGTTTGATGCGTCTAATGGCTGGCCTCGATACTCCTACCGTTGGCCGAATTTTATGGAACGGCGAAGACGTGACAGGTAAGCGAGTACAAGACAGAGACATCGCAATGGTTTATCAGCAATTCATCAACTATCCCTCGATGACCGTCTATGAAAATATTGCCTCGCCTTTACGAATCATGAAAAAGAGCAAAGCCGAGATAGATAAAGCCGTAAAGCACTCTGCTGATATGATGAAACTGGGTCCTTATCTCGACCGAAAACCTTTAACGCTTTCCGGCGGGCAGCAGCAGCGTTGTGCGCTCGCCCGCGCGCTCGTCAAAGGATCTGGATTGGTACTTTTGGATGAACCTCTAGCAAATCTGGATTATAAGTTACGCGAGGAGTTACGGGCTGAAATACCGAAGATTTTTTCAGAATCGGGTGCTATCTTCGTCTATGCGACTACAGAACCTGAAGAGGCACTCTTACTTGGTGGGAATACCGCAACGATTAACGCCGGACGGATAACACAATTTGATAGAACCAGCTCGGTCTATCATCAGCCCCAGGATACGATCACTGCAAAAACCTTCTCAAACCCGCCTATGAATTTCTTGAAACTCAACAAGAAAGGCGCATCAATCACTTTAGGTGAAAACACCCAACGAGACGCTACGAGCCCGAATATAACGACCATGGATACGGAGGTCCTGAACACCGCGGCAGACGACAAAAACGATAATTCTGCTTTCCGCCACATGGGTGAATTGAAAGACGGTGAGTATATCGTGGGTTTCAGAGCAAACCATCTGGAACTCAGTCAACAAAGCTCTCATTCTATTTCATTTTCAGCTACATTGAATATTACCGAAATTACAGGTTCGGAAACCTTTTTACATATGCATTACAACGACGAGCATTGGGTTGGTCTTGTCCATGGTGTCCACGACTTAATATTGGGAGAATCCATTCAAGTTTTTCTCAACCCCGCTCACATCTATATTTTTGGCATGGACGGCAATATCGTCTCCAGCGCTTTCTACGCAAAGGAAACTGTCTAGAAGATGGCAAAAATCACTCTAAAGAATTTAGCCCATAGTTATTCACTAAACCCTAGATCTCCTAACGATTTTGCGTTAAAAACACTAAATCACGTATGGGAAGACGGTGCGGCCTACGCCTTACTGGGGCCGTCTGGCTGCGGGAAGTCTACGCTCTTGAATATCATTTCCGGCCTTTTATCTCCATCTCAGGGCCAGGTTTTTTTTGATCAGAAAGATGTCACAAATGCCAATACGTCGACGCGCAATATCGCTCAGGTTTTTCAATTCCCTGTCGTGTACGACACGATGACCGTTAAAGAAAACTTGGCTTTCCCGCTGAAAAACAGAAAATTGAGCGCCAGCTATATTGAAAATCGCGTAGCGGAAGTCGCTACCATGATTGGCATGCATGAACTTCTGCATAAGAAGGCCAACGGTCTTACCGCAGATGCAAAACAAAAAATTAGTTTAGGCAGAGGTATTGTACGAGAGGATGTCAATGCCATTCTTTTCGACGAACCTCTAACGGTCATTGACCCTCATATGAAATGGGAACTCAGAACTCAGCTAAAGGCCTTGCATCGACAATTGGGACACACAATGATTTATGTCACCCACGATCAGACAGAAGCATTAACCTTTGCTGATAAGGTCGTCGTCATGTCCGATGGTGAGGTAGTTCAAATTGGAACGCCAACAGAGCTGTTTGAACGTCCCGCGCATACCTTTGTCGGTTATTTTATCGGGTCTCCGGGAATGAATGTGTTACCCGCAAAAATTGTCGGCAACAAAGCGATATTCGGCAATCAGGAAATTTCTCTCGATGTCCTTTATGGCAACCTAAGTGGGAAAACGGAGATCGGTATTCGGCCCGAATATATTCAACTATCCGATAATCCTGATGGGCTTCCTATCAACATCGACCGTATCGAGGATGTTGGGCACTATAAAATAGTTAGGGCAAGTATCACAGCCCACGAACAAGCCATCGACATAAACATTATCGTCAAAGAAGGGGTGAGTATTACCGAAGAGATGAAATTTGCCATTTTTGATGAGGCAAAAATCAACGTCTACGCAGACAAGTGGCTACAAACCGGGGTCGGCTCATAATGAAGAAAACACCCAACCAAAAAGCCTGGTTTATGGTGCTACCCGTTTTGATATTGGTCGCATTTTCTGCAATTATTCCGCTGATGACGGTAGTCAATTACTCGGTTCAAGACACCTTTGGTAACAATGAATTTTTTTGGGTTGGCCTAGAATGGTTTGAAGAAATCTTGCATTCCGAACGAATGCACGACGCCCTGATCCGCCAAACAATTTTCACCACAATAATTTTGCTTATCGAAGTCCCCTTGGGTATTTTCGTCGCACTACATATGCCAAAAAACAAAGGGTTCTGGTCGTCGGTATGTTTAGTACTCGTTGCACTTCCCCTGTTAATCCCGTGGAATGTTGTCGGTACTATTTGGCAAGTTTTTGGCCGTATCGACATTGGTCTGTTGGGACATACGCTCGACCTACTCGGTTTCGAATACAACTACACACAAGATAGTAATGCCGCCTGGTTCACCATTATCATAATGGATGTATGGCACTGGACATCACTGGTTGTATTGCTCTGTTACGCAGGCCTACAATCTATTCCCGATGCCTATTATCAAGCAGCCGAAATTGACCAGGCAAGTCGCTGGAACGTATTCCGTTACATTGAGCTGCCAAAAATGAAGGGCGTTTTATTAATCGCCATTTTACTGCGGTTTATGGACAGCTTCATGATTTACACGGAGCCCTTTGTAGTCACCGGCGGTGGCCCTGGCAACGCCACTACATTTCTCTCTATCGATTTGGTCAAAATGGCGATAGGACAATTCGATCTGGGCCCTGCCGCCGCATTCTCCCTCATCTACTTTCTCGGCATACTGCTCGTCTGCTGGGTTTTCTATACGATCATGATTAATAGCGACAAGGAGGAAGGACAATGAAACCCAGTACATCCGCATTTGTTATGATCGTTTATATTCTTTTTCTGATGCTGCCTATCTATTGGCTTATCAACATGAGTTTTAAGACCAATCAGGAAATATTGAGCACCTTTTCTTTGTGGCCTGTCGATTTCACGGTCGAGAATTATAAAGTCATTTTTACTGACCCGAGCTGGTATAACGGGTATTTGAATTCCATTACCTACGTGTTAATGAATACATTGATTTCCTTAGCGGTCGCCCTGCCCGCGGCCTATGCCTTTAGCCGGTATACGTTTATGGGTGATAAACATTTATTCTTTTGGTTACTCACCAATCGTATGGCACCACCGGCGGTTTTTGCTCTGCCCTTTTTTCAGTTGTACTCGAGTGTTGGGTTGTTTGATACTCACATTGCCGTAGCACTTGCCCATACCTTATTTAATGTTCCGCTCGCGGTATGGATACTCGAAGGATTTATGCGCGGCGTCCCCAAGGAAATCGATGAAACAGCTTACATAGACGGTTATGGGTTTTTCACCTTTTTCCGGAAAATCTTTATGCCATTGATCGCCTCGGGGATCGGTGTCGCCGCCTTCTTCTGTTTTATGTTTTCATGGGTTGAATTACTACTGAGCCGCACGCTCACATCGGTAGAGGCAAAATCGATTGCGGCGACCATGACTCGTACAGCATCTGCTTCCGGTCTCGACTGGGGTGTCCTTGCCGCTGCCGGTGTACTGACTATTGTTCCTGGCGCGCTCGTCATTTACTTTGTCCGTAATCATATCGCAAAGGGCTTTGCCCTTGGCCGCGTGTAAGGAGCACAATTTATGGACTTATCATGGATGGGGTGGACAACGCCCACAGCGATTTTCTTTATATCGATTGCTGTTGCGTTGGTTCTTATGATTATATGGGGAGTTAAGGCACCGCAAGCACCGCGACTAGGGGTTTTGAGAATCGAAACCACTCCCGGCGACCGCTTTTTCGTCAGTTTACTCGGTTCAGCTTTTATTTGCCTCGCTTGGCTGGGGTTCTTTGGGACTCCTCTATGGGGAGCTTTGGCAGTTTGCTTATTTTACGCTTTTGCTGTTTTTAGATGGGTATAAAAATAATATTTTGGAGATAACAATGAAGCCTAAGTTTCAACTAGCGCGCGCTATCACAGCCCTGTTTGCGAGTATCGGCCTGGCAGCAGGCTTAAGCACCAGTGTACTTGCCGACAAGGACACCATCGATAAATGGATAAAGGAGTTTCAGCCTTCGAGCTTAACAGCAGCTCAGCAAACCAAAGAAATCAACTGGTTCATTGAAGCAGCGCAACCGTTTAAAGGTATGAAAATCAAAGTTGTGTCCGAAACCATTGGCACCCATGAATACGAGTCTAAAGTACTGGCCCAGGCATTCGCAGAACTAACCGGCATTCAGGTCACACACGATCTTATTGGCGAAGGTGATGTTGTCGAAAAACTGCAAACGCAAATGCAATCAGGTCAAAATATTTATGACGCTTATATAAACGATTCAGACCTAATTGGCACTCATTGGCGCTATCAACAAGCACGCAATCTAACAGATTGGATGACAGGTACAGGGAAGGACGTCACCAACCCTGATCTGGATATCGAGGATTTTATCGGCACGGATTTTACCACAGGCCCGGATGGGAAATTATATCAGCTACCCGACCAGCAGTTTGCCAATTTGTACTGGTTTCGGTACGACTGGTTCACCGATGCCACCATCATGGCCGACTTTAAAAATCAATATGGTTACGAACTTGGTGTCCCGGTTAATTGGTCGGCGTACGAAGATATTGCCGAGTTTTTTACCGGTAGAGAGATCGACGGCAAGAAAGTTTACGGTCATATGGATTACGGAAAGAAAGACCCCTCTCTGGGTTGGCGTTTCACCGATGCATGGATGTCGATGGCCGGCATGGGAGACAAAGGCGAACCCAATGGGTTACCCGTCGATGAGTGGGGTATTCGGGTCAACAAAAACTCGCAGCCGACAGCATCTTGTATGGCGCGAGGTGGGGCTACCAATAGCCCCGCAGCCGTTTATGCCGTCGAAAAATACGTTCAATGGTTAGAAAAATATGCCCCGCCGGCAGCAGCGGGTATGGTTTTTTCCGAGGCAGGGCCCGTACCAGCTCAGGGAAATATTGCACAACAAATATTTTGGTATACGACCTTCACACCCGACATGGTCAAAGACGGTATCCCAGTGGTCAATAGTGACGGTTCACCTAAATGGCGAATGGCTCCATCTCCACATGGCGCCTACTGGGAAGAAGGTACAAAAATTGGCTACCAAGACGCAGGTGCCTGGACATTAATGAAATCTACGCCAGATACTCGCGCAAAGGCGGCATGGCTTTATGCTCAGTTTGTTGTATCCAAGACCGTTGACGTCAAAAAATCCCATGTAGGACTGACTTTTATTCGCGATAGCTCTATCAACCATCAATCTTTCACCGAGCGCGCGCCAAAACTGGGGGGCTTAGTGGAGTTTTACCGTTCTCCAGCCAGAGTTAGATGGTCACCTACCGGCACCAATATTCCCGATTACCCAAAACTCGCTCAATTGTGGTGGCAGAATATCGGCGATGCATCATCGGGTTCAAAATCAGCGCAGGAGTCTCTCGATTCCTTGTGTAAAGCACAGGAAAAACTATTGCAGCGCCTTGAACGCGCCGGTGTACAAAAAGAGTTTGGGCCGAAACTCAACAAAGTAAAGGGGGCGGAATATTGGCTAGCGCAGCCCGGCGCGCCAAAGACTAAAATGGCTAACGAAAAACCAGTGCCGGTGACTGTCAGCTACGACGAACTCATCAAGTCCTGGCAAAAAGAAAAGTAGTTTTAAAGGGTTACAAAGCGTCGCAATAGAAAACCGTCCTGTTTGATAAATCGACAGGGCTAGACTCCGATAATTACTTTAAGCGTGCTGCGAGAATCGAATTGATGGGAACGATTGACCGGCACTGACGTCCAATCCTCAAATCTGAATTAACCCTATTCTGAACCTCGCTAATATGCTTAAAATTAATCCAAAAGTATTCAAAATCATCCTGCTGGCAGTGGTTGTGGCAGCGGCCGGCTTCGCTTTTCACAATGATCTTTTGTCTTACATAACGCTTGAGAACATTCAGGCCTACGAGAAAAGGCTCGGCTGGTGGGCGCCACTCGCTTTTATACTCGCGTTCGTATTAGGCGAATTGCTCCAAATTCCGTCGATGCTATGGATTTTGTTTGCAGGTTTGATATGGCCGATTTGGATCGCTTTACCCATTGTTTTGGTATCGGCGTTACTCGGAGCGACAACCATATTCTTACTAGCAAGATACTTTCTTGGCAATAATTTTCACGAAAAATTGCCGGCTAACTTTAGAGCCTTAAACCGGAAAATAGAAAAAAAACCCCTCCGTGCAATTATCATGGTGCGCCTAACGACCTTTTTACATCCGATAATGCACTGGGCACTGGCTGCTTCATCCATCAGATTACCGGCTTTTTTGTTAGGTACTTTGATTGGTATATTACCGTTAACACTGGCAATTATATTAATTGGTGATTTGTTCCTGCAGTGGTGGGAACAATACTCGAACTATATACTGTGGGCGTCAGTTGCAGCTGTCATCCTATATTCGGTAAATCTAAAAAGAAAGAAAATGCAGACCGCTAAATAGATAAGAACCAAAAAATGTGATCGACCACGAAGAGATTCGAATCAAGCCTGCCTTAACGCTATAGCCTGCAACAGTTGTCTGAAAAAACCCTACGGATGGCGCGAGCAAGGCAACCTAACCAACGTCGTACTGCGCCACCAAGAAAAAACGTCTAACTAACATTCGCAATCGTTACTCGAATCGACTACTCCGTTCCGTCTAATCTGGCTTGCATTCCTCTATTCATTTCAGTAAGCACTTTCGCGACAATTTCATTTTCCTGAACCCTTTCCCAATACGCCGCAACCTTCGTCGTGGCTTCGATAGGAGCGGGAACGTCGAGTCGCGGTACTGTGTGGTGGCACATCCATAAAGCAGGTACCAAGGTACAATCTGCCATTGTAAGCGTATCACCAACCGCAAATTTACCGCCTCCTATATGACGTTCGAGTGCGCCCATGCCTCGAGTGATCTGCGCCACAAAAACATCGCGAACGGCATCTATTCGCGTTTTACGGTTAAGTTGCGGCAATGCCATAAATATATTGTTCATCAGATATATGTCGGCGATCCTTGAAATGGTTCGCACCCGCGCCCGTACCCCGGGCTCGGTCCCAAGCATGGAATGCTCTGGATAGACTTCTTCGAGATATTCGGCAATGACTTCCGACTCTGGAATGATATTTCCCGCAGAGACTTCAAGCGCAGGGATTCGGCCGATAGGAGAGAATTCTGAAAATTTTCCCTGGCGAAAAGAAGAGTCGAGATCGAACTCAATATCGGTAATCCCCTTGGCATAAATCTGCATGCGAATTTTCGCAGAGTACGGGCTGAGATCGGCAGTATGGAGTTTCATTAGAGAATCCTTTTTTTGTTACGTTAGCATAGTTATTTTTTGCGATTTTATCGCAAAAACCCAAAAACCGCGTACCTACAAAAAGTTCGGTATTGCTGGAAAAATTATGGGTGGCAAGCCTAATCCGTTTTCTCGTCGACGCGAAAATCACCGATAGAAGCGGAAGAGACTATACGTTATTAACTCAAAGACACGCAATATTAATAGATCAAAGCGAAAAATTGAATGGGTCTGATGGCGCTAGAGAGCTGGAAAAATGCGAAAAAGTCTATTCCGTATTTCTATCGCAGGCCTAACAACGTTTGTTTGTTAGGCCTGTATTTTGACAAGGCCGGAACTGGCCGGTGTTAACTAATTGGATTTGCTGCACAAAAACTAGTAATGACTTCTGAAAACTGTTCGGTCGAATCTTCCTGCAAAAAATGACCGCCATCTTTGATAATAATATGAGGCTGTCCTTTGGCACCGGGAACAGTTTCCTGAAAACGCACATGCCCCCCCGCTGTTACCGGGTCTTTGTCTGTAAAAGACGTCAGGAAAGGTTTCTCAAACTTAGCCAGCACTTCCCATGCCTTACGGTTTTCGGCAATACCGTCCGAATCAGGGAAAATAGGAACGAGTGACGGGAATTGTCGAGCACCCTGTTGAAATTCCTCAGAAGGGAAAGGCGCATCATAGGCCTTCCTTTGCGCATCCGATATTCCCGCACTGGCACTCATGTTGACGACGTCGCTAATAACCAGTTCCGGATATGCATCACAGTATTTAATCCAGTACATAAATCCCGCACCGTGTTCATTTTCTCGCAATTTTTTACCCATTTCATCCGGAGCCAAAGCTGGAATAGAGGCAAACATGGCACGCATAGGAGCCGCCATACCGTCAGGAATACCTTTTCCGTCAGGCAGTCCTGTGTTCGCTGTTACAACGCGAGCAAAACGCTCAGTATTTTGTGTAAGCACACGTAGGCCAATCAGCCCACCCCAGTCCTGACAGACCAAAGTAACATTATTAAGGTCAAGTCTAAGAACCAGTTGCTCAAGCCATGCAACATGATTGGCGTAAGTGTAGTCGGAACGTAAGGTCGGCTTATCAGACTTGCCAAAACCCACCAAGTCTGGTGCTATCACCCGGTATCCGGCATCGGTGAGCAGAGGTATCATTTTGCGATAAAGATACGACCACACAGGCTGACCATGTAGGCAAAGAAGAATTTCTCCGTCACGGGGTCCTTCATCCAGATAATGCATGCGTAACTCACCACCATCACCGTCATTTATCTCGACATAATTTGGTTCAAAAGGATACCCGTCTAGGTTTTCGAATCTTTCGTCAGGGGTGCGTAAGGTTTTCATTAAAATCTCCTCTTTTACATATTGAGACGAAACTATGGCAACAAGTTCCGTCATGGCCGCTAAGACCAAAACATTATGTCATACGAAGTGTCAATATGTAAACATATGGCAAAGAGGGGCATCGCCGCAACACGATAAAAGAGAAAATCTGGAATACTGCCGACACCCTAGCAATGGATTTCGCGCCCATCAACGCTCAATATCATGGGTACTACAGACGAAATTGAAAGACTTCAAAATCGGGACTATCACTTGAGCACGCGTAAATAAGAGATCCACTGCGCTATAGAATTACGCATTGGCGCAACGCTTTGGTGGATTTTAGCCAATAAAAGCCCCCCTTGAATAATACTCACCATACCGTCAGCGAGCGCGTCTAAATCTAGGTCAGACTTGATTTCACCACTTTTTTGAATTCGCGTTAATACGCCCAGATAGGACATTTTCATCTCTTCAAGCTTAGCCGACAATGAGATTTGACTGCTTTGAGAAGTGGTAGCTAACTCATCAGCTAACATTGCCAACGGGCAACCTAAAATCGGCTTACTATTAAGAAAGGGGGAGGTATTTATTACCGTTTCAGACCATTGCTGCAGCCCATCAATACTGCTCACCGCGTCGAGGCTTTCCAACATCGGCAGCATATAATTTTTTTTATGGTGTTCAATGATTGCATCAATCACCGAATCCTTTGACTTAAAGTAGTGATAGAACTGACTTTTCCCGGCCTTCGACGCAGCGATAATTTTATCAACCGACGTACCATGCACACCATTTCTGTGAACTAAATTAGCCGCAGCAGCGACGATCTTTTCGAGTGTACATCTACCTTGGGCAGTCTTCGGTTGTGTATGCATCAGCTTTTGCTCTTTTTATATCTGCTGTATTTCTGTGTCTATTCTGTGTCTTGTTTAACCATTGAATATGGGTCACTACTTGAACGATAAGTATACCACCATTAAACCTAAGCAATCACCAATCGCAAGTTAAATGTACTAATTAGTACATTTAACTTGCAGTGTACCAACTAGTACAATATCATGAATCTGTACTAACCAGTACATAAATGTTAATTGATCAAAACTCAGTAAACCTGCGTTTGAAGACTAGTTAACTTAAGGGCTCACCATGCCAAAATGTAAGAAACTGTCTTCG